>CAIRSA010000189.1 GCA_903881085.1 uncultured Acidobacteriia bacterium | reverse complement strand
TTTCGTGAAGTCTGCGCGGCAATCCTACCAGCAAACGGCCTGTCGAACACACTCTCGAATTGGCCGGAGATCGCGAAAAGTCTTGCCGAATCCAAACGAAAGCGAAAACGGTTCCTCCTTAAGTAAACGCTTATGGGGGCACCCCCACTGGCTGGTATATCGCAGCCATGCACCGGACGGATCCGGCCGCGGCCCGCGCCATGGCCGCTGAGTTCGTCGGATTCCTGCGCAAGCACATGCGTCCCGACGGCATCACCGAAGCCTGGGAATGGATGAATCCGGACACCGACAAGCGCAACAATCCGCTCTATGCCGCCAGCGTAGTGTTGCCTTACGTGAGCCTCAAGCAAGCGGGGCTGATTGCAGACACACCGCGGAGAGGAAGCAGATGAAGACTACACGACGACAGTTATTGGCGAGCCCGGTTTCACTCGGCGCCACCATACTCGCAACAGGCTCCGGCGGGCTTGCCGCAGCGGTTGCCGCGGCTCCCGCGACGGAGCCGATCTTTTCGCCGCTGGCCCGCTGGATCTGGGACTCTTCCGGCCGCAACGCTTATCACCACTATGTGGAAGCGGAACGGGACTTCGTCGTGAGCGACGTGGAACTCGCCCGCATCCGCCAAAGTGGCCGCGCTGTGTTGACGATTACGGCGGACGCCTATTATCAGGCTTCTCTGAATGGGCGCGTCCTCGGACAAGGGCCGGCAAGATCAGCTGAGAACCGGCGTTCGGTGGATCGCTGGGACGTGATGGGTCATCTCATTGCGGGACGGAACCGCCTGTCTGTCACGGCCCTGGGCATGGGCACGGGCACCATGTCTTACTGCCCTGGAGACGCTGGTTTGATTTTTGAACTGGAGCTTGCGGGAGCGAGGATTGGCAGCGATGGCACGACGCGAATCCGTCCACACCCGGCGCGGCAAAAGCGGACTCCCCGCCGCTGGGAGATGCCATGCATCGACGACGCGGACGCAAGCGCCGTGGAAGGTTCCTGGCAGAAAGCGCGCGTCGTGCCGAAGACGACAGATCTTTACCTGCGCAGAGTCCCGCTACCCACGCGTGAGGAACTGCGGCCCGTGCGCCTGGTTGACGCCCGGCGTGTTCGTCTGCCGAACGTGGCCATCTCGATGCGTTTGAAACCCTACCTCACAGACGGTGAGGAAAAGGTCCTGACCAATCACTTTTCCACTCCGGCGTACGTCGTGACCGACATCCTGTCTCCGGTCGATCAAACGCTGGAGCTGAAGCCAACGCTGGGCAATGTCACGTGGTATTTCCGTGGAGAAAGGGTCTCCGAAGGAAGCGGCTGGTCCCGAACTCCCACGCGCCCGATCGCATTGCGGAAGGGCCGCAATCGATTGACCGGCGTTCACAACCGGCGTAACCATTTCGAAGATGTCAACCTGGCCGGATTCTCGTCACAGCCTGTGCAGTTCGTGAATCCGTTTGGGCGCGGCGCTTTTCAGGTAGTGCGCGTGGGCAGCCCCGGCGAGATCAAGGCCGGTCCTGCCCTCGAGGCCATTGACTGGGAGGCGTTACGGCCGAAGTTTTCGGAAATGGATCCTGCCGATAGCATGCCATTCGGAAACTGCTCGGATCTCGCGATCAACGCTGGGGCGCTCGACGGCGGCGAGTGGCAGGCGGCCGTGCCCTTAGACGTTTTGGGAGTCTTGGAACTTCCCCCCGCCGCCGATGGTCAGGCAAGCCGTATCATCGTGGATCTCGGAGTGATTCAGAACGGCTGGATCGCCTTCGAGGCGAGCGGATCCGCGGGTAGCCGGCTCATCGTGGGAATGTTCGAAGCGCTGGAGTCGGAAGCCCCGCTGAAGATCCACTGGCCAAGGGGCTGCAACAACGCGGTGGGCTATTCGCTCCGGTCCGGCGCGCAGGCGTTCGAAACTTTTTTCGCCTATGGTGTTCGCTACCTCGCGATCCACCACACGGGCCAACATCCGGTGCGGCTGCGGAACCTGCGGGTGCTCACCGCCAACTGCGGCTCAATGCGGCACGGCTCATGCCGCACCAACGATGAGGAACTGAACTCGGTTTACAGCATCTGCCAGCAAACGGTGATCTCCGGCGTGGACGATACCTTTACCGACTGTCCGACGATGGAAGCGGTCAACTGGAATTTTGACAACCGGGTCGCCTGGCTGGGCGAGGTATGGACGTGCGGGAATCGAGCCGTGGCGCGCAATAGCATCGAGTTGTTCGCCGAGGATCCGCGCTTCAAAGGTCTGGTCAACATCCAGTATCCGACCACCTGGACCACTTCCCCGATTCCGCTGCATTCGCTCCACTGGATCATGTGGTGTTGGGACTATTTCTGGTTTACGGGCGACCGGCGGTTCGTGGAGAAGATCCTGCCGCGAGTGAGCGCCGGCATCGAGGAGGCGCTGGCCAAGGTGGGTTCGCGCAGGTTGCTCGAGTGGCCCGGAGCGTGGCATTTCATCGAATGGAATACGGGCCGCGACGATAATCATGCGATCATGTCGGCGGAACAGGCCGGGCTGGCCGGCGCCTTGGAGGCTGCGATCCGGATCACCAGGGCCTTGGAAGGTGAAGGATCGGAGCGGGGCCGGCGTTGGAGCGCCGCGCGACAAGGCCTGATCGACGCCATCAACTCGACGCTCTGGGACGAGCGGCGAGGCGCGTACGTCGACAGTCTCCACGAAGATGGAAAGGCGTCGACTGTCTGCAGCAAAGCAACGAACGCGGCCATGATTGTTTACGATGTGGCGCCCCGCGAGAGAACGGAAGCCCTGGCCCGGCGAATCGCTAGCGCCGACCCCGGACTGCTGTCATTCGGCAGTCCGTATGGTCTGTATTACATGCTGGAAGCGTTGGACAAAGTGCACGACAAGGAGAGTATCTTTTCCTATATACGGCAGGTATGGGGCGAGATGCTCGCGGCCGGGGATCGTACGACGTGGGAGGAGGCCGGTCCCTTGTCGCGCAGCCGGTGCCATCCATATTCCGCTTATGCTGCCAAGTATATGGCGAAATATGTGCTCGGGGTTGAGCCAACCAAGCCGGGATTCAATGAGTTCACCGTACGTCCGGATCCGCCTGCTGGGATCAAGCGGTGTTTTGGGAGCGTGCCCACGCCGGCAGGGATCATCCGGGTGAACTGGCGCCTCGGGAGTAACGGCATGGAACTGCAGGTGGAACATCCCGCGCAGTTGGTGCGTGTCTGAGCCCCCACCGCAGTAACCAGCCGTGAATCGCAGAAGTGCGGTGAGACGCTCTACATGACGCTTATTCAGCCACCTGCCTGACCTGGCTGTCGGCGAGCGAAACATCCGTGGCCTTGGCAAACCGAAATTGGAGGTAAGACGATGAAACTTGTCCGCAGATCGTTCTTGAAACAAACCGGCATTGGTTCTCTGGCCGCTTTAGGCGGCAGCAGCCTGCCTGCCGCTACGCAGGCCGCGATCGGCAACACGGAACCTAAAAAGAAGACCAATCCCGTCACCGTGCGTGTCCAGCGGACGCGCGGCGGGCCCCAGATCCACGTCAGCGGAAAGCCTGTCCCGCCGCGGTTCTTCCATGGCAACTTCAATACAGGGACGATCGCCTTGAAATCCGAATGGACGTCCCACGCGTTTGAGTTCGTTCCGGGCGAAGTGAACGGGACCGGCACGCTTCAGTTCCGCTTCGCGCACGAACCCGGCGAGGTCTGGCTGGCCGACCTGCGCATCCAGGACGCGAAAACGGGAGAGGACGTCCTGCCCCCCGGCTCCTTCGCCACCCCGGAAGACTTCACGAAGAGCTGGAATCTCTCACCGGCCGGCCCAGCGAACACCGTCGGGGTGGCCGCCGTGTCCGGCGGCGCGCTCCACATCGCCCTTAAGCTTCCGCCCGGTGACAAAAAGTCAGACTTCGGACTGGACAGCCACGCATTGCTTCGCTTCGCGCCCGGCCGATTCTACCGCTGCTCCTTTCGCGCAAAGGCCTCGCCGGAGAAGGAGATCCGCGTCGCGCTCTACAGCGCCGTTGGGGGAACCCGGAAATACCTCGGCGGCCCGCCGGGCTCGTTTCTCAGCCAGGTCGCCCTGGCCCACGACGCGGGCATCGACCTGGTCTCCGTCTCCTGGAGCGGTTACCCGCTCTCCGCCGATTGCTGGACGCCGCCCGAGACGCCCATCGACTGGACTCCGCTCGACAACCTTTTCCGGCGGATCATCGCGGTGAACCCGAAGGTCCTGCTCCTCCCGCGCGTCAACGCGAACGCCCCGGGCTGGTGGCTCGAGCGCAACCCCGGGGCGCGCATGGTTTACGATGGCGACCAGGTCGGCACCGTATCTTGCGTCTCGGACCGCGCCTACCGCGCAGAACTCTGCGCATACCTGGAGAAGCTCAGCCGGCATCTTCTCGAAACCTTTCCGCACAACTTCGCGGGCATCCACCCCCACGGGCAGAACACGGGCGAGTGGTTTTACCGGAACTCGTGGACACGGCCTCTGAGCGGGTACGACCCGGCCACCCGGGCCGCATTCCGGCAGTGGCTCAAGGCGCACGGCGACCCGCAAGCGGACGCCGCGGAGCCGCCTACCGCGGACGAGCGCCGCGCGCATCCGTACGGCCTCCTGCGAGACCCGGCCCGGGAGAAGCGTCTGCTCGACTTCGCCCGCTTCCAGCAGCAGGAAATGGCCGATCACATCGCCGCCATGGCGGCCGCCTGCCGCCGCGGCACGGACGGCCGGAAGCTGGTCGTTTTCTTCTACGGCTACGTCTTCACCTTTGCGGGCCTGCCGAACGGCGCTCCGACCAGCGGGCACTATGCCCTCTCCTCCCTGCTTAAGGGCCGGAACATCGACATCCTCGTTTCGCCGTGGGAGTACACTGACCGCGACTGGATCGGCACCATGCCCAGCATGACAGCCGCCGAGAGCGTCGGGCAGGCCGGCATCCTGTGGCTGTGCGAGGACGACTCGCGTACGTTTCTGGATCCGCGCCAGGCGGAGCACACCCAGGAAGGCGGTCTGGTCAACCTGGAGCAGACCCGGCAGGTGATGCGGCGTAATACCGCGCAGGCCGCGCTCCGGGGGTTCGGGACGTGGTGGATGGACCTTCCGGGCCAGGGTTGGTTCAACGACGCGCGCATCTGGGAGGAGATGTCCCTTCTGTCACCGGTGGACGCCGCGATGCTCAGGCGCCGAGGGCCCTTCGCCCCGGAGATCGCGGCCTTCGTGGACGAGGAGAGCATGTGCCATCTGCCCGGTGGCTCGGACGCTTTCGCCAGACCCCTGATCGCCCATGCCTGCGCGGCGCTCGGTCGTTCCGGCGCACCCTACGGCCAGTACCTGCTGGACGACGCCCTCGCCGGCCGCGTCCCCGCGAAGCTACAGATCTTCCTCTCGGCTTGGGCGCTTCCCCCCGCGAAGCGCGCGGCTCTGGCGGGACAGCGCGGCCCCGGAGTCACTCGTGTCTGGTGCTATGCCCCCGGATATCTGTATCCGGATCGGGCGGATGTCGCGGGCATCGGGGAGGTGACGGGTTTTGAGGCCAGGGCCGTCACCGTGGAGACGGCGGAAGCTGCTCCCACGGAGGCAGGCAAGAAAGTGGGGCTTGCAGCGTCTTGGGGGCCTAAACGGCCCATCCGCCCGCTCTTCGGCGTGACTGCGCCGGCGGACGGGACGCTGGCGGTGTATTCCGACGGCACGCCCGCTGTCGCCGTGCGGCGCTCGGGGAAGGGGATCGACGTCTTCGTCGGCGTGCCTCAGCTGACCCCCGAGTTGGTCCGGGCGCTGGCCCGGATGGCCGGGGCCCACGTATTCACCGAAGGGAAAGCCACGGTCTGGGCGGCGGAGGGCTTTCTTTCCCTGCAGGCCCACGAAACCGGCCCGCTGGTCATCAATACCGGCAGGAAAGGCGCGGTGGTGGATGCGCTGGACGGAAAAGCCCTGGGGCAGGGTCCGGAGGTGACACTGACGCTGAAGAAGGGCGAGGTGAGTGTGATCAAGTTCTGAAGGATTGGCTCGCGGACCGCGCGGAGAGGACTGTGACCACGCGGAAAGGTATCTTGTCCCGGTCTACGAGGCTCAGGACCTGGACGCCCTGAATGCGCGATTGCTGACCGACCGCATCGAAAACCGGGGACGCACGATCGGTGGCAGAACGATGACGGCCGGCGAAGCGAGCACGCAGGAACGGGCTGTGCTGCTGCCGCTTGCCGAAGAAGGCTTCCCGCTGGAGGAGAGCCTTTACCCGTAATATCCGAGAACCCGATCGCACTGAAAACACAGGCCATCTGACTACCCTGCCCGAATGGTGTTAAGCCAAGGTAAAGAGCAAACGTCCGGACAACGTAACATTAGCGTAACGTTCGGATCGAGTCGACTTTCCTGAAAGGCCTTTCAGTAGAGCACATCATTCAATTCAACCAGATGGAGTTTCTGGTCCATACTGGATGGCCAAAGCACACCGATACCTTGGATTCGACGTTCGCGGCACATGAGTTCAGTGGCACCGCCCACCTCCGGAACTGCCTCATATCTCTGCTCCTATCGTTGACCAGAAGATAACGAATGATGCCGGGCACGATTCAGTCGTCGATCGTGATCCTTACGGGTCTGTGTAGAGCAAGACATAACCGAGAGTCTCCCCGGAAGGAGTCTTCACCTTGAGGGTCCCCGCCCAGCCGGAGGGATTGTTCGCTGCACCCAGTTCGGCGAAACGGTAGCCGTTGCCGGAACCGCCGGCGAGGATGAGTTCGCCGTTGGCGGTGAGTTCGAGGAGAGTGCTATCGCCGAGATTGGATCCAGGACCGTGGATTCTGATCGGAGATGTGCTGTCGTCAGAAGCGGCGATTACCGTTGGTCCGGCGGCGACGCCGGACGTGGTTTGCTGCGTCCGCGAGGCCCAGGTCCGAGCATAAGCAGCCTGGGGATCATTTCCTTGCTGTAGACAGGCACCCCAGAGGTGGAGATCGCCAGTGGTCCAATCGTCGGCGTTGGCGAGGTACTGGCGGACAACGATCCAGAGGCCGGTCTGACCACTCGCCAGTATGCCCATGATCTTGAGCCGCTGCCAGGCCGTCGTCAGCGTTACCTGCGTCGGCCCGGCGAGATAGGCTGCGTAGGCGTTGTCGACTAGCCCCAACGAGACTTTGCGAGTGCCGGAGGCGACTCGGGCCCAGATGTAGAAAGTGTATGTTCCACCGTCAGCGAGGCCGGCAACCTGTTGCTGGATGACTGGTGTCGTCGAGACGGCGGTGATCACGTCGGCGGTCTGGTTACCGTCCGGCGCAATGATGGCGTTCGAGGTGACGGCGCAGGAACCGCCGCCCTTGTCCCATGCAACCGCCGAAAAGTTCTCGGAATGCTTCGCCACGTTCTCCAGTGGGCCGCCGATGGTTTGGTGCGGGCCGCAGTCGACAGGGCCGGTGAAGTGGTCGCCCGCGCGGTCTGCCGGGTCAAAGCCGAGCGCGTTCGTAACTTCGCCGCTGGTGAGCGCCGCCACCGTTATACCAGCGCCAACTGTGTCCTGCTTTAAGACGCCTGGGCCAGTTGCTGCAAGATTCGCGGCAGTGCCGCCGCGCGTAAGTGGAAGCAGGCCGGAAATGATTTCCGTCGCCACATGGGTATGGACCGGAAGGTCTCCAGAAACCAACGGCGCGCCGCCTGTGGCGCGCCCCTTCGCGTCGACGGTTACTTTCGGGTATATACCTGCCACCACGCCGGTCGCAGCCAGCGAGAGCGACCCTGCGGCGACGGCGAGGCCCCCGGTTGAGTCCACCTGGACGATGCCTTTGCTGGTTGTTGTGGCGTCCGGATACGAGAACGCACCAAAGGTCTGGCCCGTCGCGAAGTCAATGATCGCGTCCATGGCGATGTGGCCGTCGGCGTTTAGCGCCATACCCAGGTCGGCAGAGCCACCGGCATTGCGCCACTTCACTCCACCGTTATTGGGAAGGCGCACCAAACCCGTGGCGGCTTTGTCACCGGCGCCGAACTCCGCACCATCTTGAAACGTTTTCAGGCCGGTGATCGTAACTGCGCCGGATTTCCTAACATAGTTCCGCGAAGACGCCGTGCCGAGTTCATTCTCGACAGCCAGGACCGCCGTTTGGAGAGCGGTGATGAATGCCGCGACCATGTTGGCTTTCACGGCGACTCCAATGGCGTGCACGGCAGCCGTGGTTCCGAACGCCCCGCGCTGGCAGCCAGTGAATTGTGTCGCGTTCTTTGCGGCGTACACGATCAGTTCGTCATCGATGGAGAGGATGCCGTAAGCGGCGGCGAAGCCTCCCACGGTGGAAGCCACGCTGATCGTCGAGTCGCCCGCGCCAATTGCTACAGTTGCGGTGGTTTCAAGCGGCTTAGTCGAGAACGCGTCGGCAGGTGAGTACAGCGTGGATGGCCCATCTATCGAAACTGGATAATCAGGCATTGAGTTTTCTCCGATTAGCTTCGAAGCGAATCAGTGCGCCGCCAGGCACAGCAATTACCGTCGCAGCAATTGCGGATTCGATAGCCCGGGCGGCGCGCGGCTTGTGATAGCTGGCGTATCTCACCTGTCCGGCGCTCTCAAGCGGCACTGGGCGCGAATTTAAGCAGAATTGATCGAACGCCCAGAAGCACATCGAGTAAAGTTTCGCCGCGCGCCACATCCCATACGCTTGCGCCATGGGCGGATCCGGAGGCCCATAGATGCCCGCGAGGTAAATGCATTCCTCGGCAGGGCGGCCGAGGATTTCGTGCGGATACGTAATGGTCTGGCGCATGCGAACGGCGCTTTTCTGCCAGACGTCGAAGTCGAATCCTTCACATCGAAAAAACTTGATCCCATATGAGGAGTTCTTCCATTCGTTCGGCAGGTTGACATAGAGATTGAGAGCACGCCGGTTGGCGTCGAGCGGCCAGAGGCATTCGAACACGGCTGCCGGGTGATATTGCCGCACGTAGGTGATGACATCCTGGCAATAGTACCAGATGCGGTCCCGCAGGAAGTCCGCCGTGACCTGGTCGTCCGCCGGATCATCGGTATTCGCAAGAAACCGGTGCATGGGACGGCCAAACGCTGCCTCGAACGCCGCCCGAGTTTCCGCGTCGTAGTAAGGCATCCCCGAATCGTTCGGGAAGTACCACCACTGCGTCTCGCCGAACTGCAGGATGACCGGCAGCCCGGCGGCCGCGATCTGGTCTGCACACTCCTTATACATCTGGCGCAGATAATTGCGGACGCGAGGGCCGAAGTGCATCTGCGTAGACGGCACCGGCAGATCGACTGGCGCACCGTCCCAGTAGCGGGCCGCCATCTCCGCCGGTGGACGGTAGCATTCCATCGAGAAGGCGAAAGACGCGTTGACGCCCGCCGACTGGAATTGGCCGGCGAGATCGCGAATCCACCTGCGTGCTCCCTCGGTCATTACCGGCGACACGGCGTCGATCATCTCCCAGTCACCCTCGAGGCCAGCGGTCCCGAGATGGTCCGTGAGCGTGAGCGTCACGGAGTTGGGTGCGCTCACCGCGACGCCGGTGTACGTCCACGAGGGCGCCTTCGATTGGATGCGCAACGTCGTGCTCGATCCGAAGTTATCGTCGGCCCACACTCCAGAGAACAGCCCGTTAATCGTCGCGCGCATCTGGGAGACGATCCCCTGCAGCGTCTCGCCGTACCCGATGGCGTGATTAACTGTTGTCCCGCCAATCGAGAACGACACCACGTCGCCCGCGAGCGGCGTGCCGGAGAAGACGACCGTCGCGTATGGGTAGGTTGCGTTGATGCGCCTCCGCTTGTTATTGAAGAATACCCCCATGTATACATCTGCGTGGCCGTTGAAGCCAAGCTTTTGAAGTTGCCACAGGTGCCAGGCGGGAGGCTTCTTGTATCCGTGGTCGGTATCGAAGTCGATGGCGAGTGAGACGTCCGAGTATTCCTGCGGAGCATCGGGAACATCCTGCGGCTCCAGCGGCCATACGTAATCGAAATAGAAGTAGTCTCCACTGGTGGCGGTGATTTCGATGGAGTGGTTGCCCGCGGCCACTCCCTCTCGGAGCTTCAGGTTCGCAGTGGTCCCGCCGTACTCGTCCAGATAGAGATTATGCGTCGTCGACGCGCCGCCATCGACAGAAACGCTGATCTGGCCACAACCGGCGCTGAGAAACGTCCCGAGGTATAGATCGTGCGTCCGTGGATACGAGTACCGCAGCGCCACTTTGCCTCCAGGTGCGCAGCGCTTCGCTTGGCCCTTGCTCCACCACTGCGAAGGGAAGCTGCCAGCGTAGGCGTAGTCCTCCCACGATCCGGTATATTTGCACCGCGCATCCGACTCTTCGATTCGCTGAGACCCGCCGCCAACTTTCAGACTGCCATCGCCGGTGACCGTTATGTTTGATATCGTGCAACGCCACTCGACGTTCCCAGCAAAGCCGGAGAGCGGGGAGAGCTTCTTCATGCGCGCGCCCGCCGGCCACTCACTGGGCGACGACGATTCAAAGCCGCGCGTGACCGTGATTTGCGTGGGCGAATCAAACGAGAGAAGTTGAACGCGCTCCTCGCTCGCGGGCGTGCCGATGAAGTAGCGGCCGCCGGCCAGTTTTGATGCGTCGTCCACCGTCCACATCGAATCGGAGGTGTCCACGGCGGCGGTGAGGAAGCATCCGTCCTGGAGGTCCTGCTCTACGTTTTCGAATCGAGGCGCGAAGACTATGTACATCTTGCGGCAGTCACTCATGGGAACAACCGCGCCGTGCTTGTCCAACAAGATCTGGGTGAAGTCGAGCGTCACGTGGTACTGCGTGTTGTTGTCGCCGTTTGTGAACTGGCGGCTTGCTCCGCTCCCGGCTGTCCAATGGAAACCCTGCCCGTTTTCCACCGGGTCGCCGCCGAGTGTACGGCCATGGGCAAGGAAAACACGGTCCAGATTCCCGAGCTTCCCGTACCGCGCTGAAGTGCCGGTGGCGAGGCCGAAGGAGAAAGTGACGCCACCGCTCGCGGGGCCATCGGCCCACGCCTCCGCGTGAATCACGCCGCTCTGATCAGGACCGAAGCGCCCCGCAACAGAATCGCCTGCGGCGTTGATGATGTCCGCGAACTTCTGCGCGATGTGCCAGGCCTTCGTCTTTCTGGTGACGAAGGATGTGTTCGGGTGGTTCATCGACACATTGGCAGTGAGCGAACCTCCAGAGACACCTGACACGCTGGTCTGCTCTTCATTCGATCCTGTCCGCTCGATCCAGACCCCATCCGCGGCGGCGAAATCAGCGGTGCTCCGAACAGGCAGACTTGAGTCGCCAGCATTCACATCTGCCGTCAGTTGGGTTTCAACCCGGCAGTCCGTGCTCGTCACCGTATATCGCGTGTCGCGGAAGTACAGATGGAGCCAATCGATCCCGCCGTCCATGTTCTCTTCGCCGCTGATGTGAATGCGGATGGACGCAGCTGTCTCACCGCCCGCGACGACGGTTGCGTGATCGAGCAGGCGCACTTCATGGATGTCGCCAGCGCCTGTCACAAAGGTCATGGCGTCCCATGCGACGCTCGGGTATTTGGCTGCGTCAAATCGCATTGCGCCATCGAGCGTGTTGTCGTACTCGATGTCGAATTCGAGTTTCAGACAGGATAGATCGGTCTTCGGCAGGTGCTTCAGGCGTAAGTGATTGAAGTAGTCGTAGGCGTTCCACCAGCCCAGCACGGCGAAGTCCTCGGCAGCCTGGAAGATGCCGGAGATGGAAACGCCGGTCTCTGTCGCATCGTGCAGCGTGGTGGTCGCGGCGCGCCCGGTGAAGCCCTGCAACTGGAGATTGCGGCGCGGGTCGAAAATGTGGAGTGGTTCGAAGGGCAAGATAAGATCGCACTTCCTAAGTCACTAAGATCAGCTATTCAAAACCACAGGTCTTGAACCTGTTTCAGACCGCCCGCGTGCTAGCATCGATGGTTGAACGAATGGTAGGAGCAACATGACGTTGAACGATTTATTGATAGCCAAGAGTATCGCCCCGGAGAAAGTCTTGGTGCTCCGGCACCGACCTCCAGAATCCGAACTTAACAAAGTAATTCCCTGGCTGGCCGCCGAGAAGCCGGATGTCTTCAACGCCTACCAGCAAACGCATTGAGAGAAGGTTGAGCAGTATAGTGGCTTCAGGAATTCAGACCAGGCAATAAGCTAAAATTTCGGCGGAGTCATTGATAAGGAGACTCGATGACAACGACGAGGAAACAGCATAGTCCGCAGTTCAAAGCGCGGGTGGCGACAGAGGCGATCCGCGGTGAGAAAACGTTGAGCCAGTTGGGATCGCAGTTCAAGGTGCATCCGATGCAGATTGCGAAGTGGCGCAAGACGGCGATCGAGCAACTTCCGGAACTGTTTGCGGATGGGCGCAAGCGCAAGGCGGCAAGCGACGAGGCCGACAACGATGCACTCTATTCTGAGATCGGCCGGCTGAAGGTGGAGTTGGACTGGCTCAAAAAAAAAGTCGGCATGCTCGACTGAGGAACTGCGCGCGCTTGTGGATTGGGGCCATCCGGAACTCAGTGTGCGGCGGCAGTGCCAATTGCTGGGCGTGAACCGGTCGGGGCTGTACTACGAGCCGCAAGGTGAGAGCGAAGAGAATCTTCTGCTGATGCGGTTGATCGACGAAGAGTACACGCGGCGCCCGTTTTATGGGAGCCGGCGCATGAAAGAGTGGCTGTGTGGGCAGGGGCACGGAGTGGGCCGGAATCGAGTGAGACGGCTGATGCAGGCAATGGGGATCCAGGCCGTGTATCCGCAGCCGAAGTTGAGCCAGCCGGGCGAGGGGCACAAGATCTACCCCTACCTCTTGCGCGGCGTCGAAGTGACGCGCGTCAACCAGGTGTGGAGCACGGACATCACTTACATCCGGATGGCCAATGGGTTTGTTTACGTGGTGGCGGTAATGGATTGGTACAGCCGGTACGTGCTGAGTTGGTCACTATCGGTGACGATGGAGTTGGACTTCTGCGTCGCGGCGTTGAAGCGGGCGCTGCGCCGCGGGCGGCCGGAAATCTTCAACAGCGACCAAGGCTCGCAATTCACCAGCGAGAAGTTCACCGGCGAGTTGAAAACGCGCGGCGTCACGATCAGCATGGACGGGCGCGGGCGCTGTTTCGACAACATATTCATCGAAAGATTGTGGCGCTCGCTGAAGCACGAAGAGGTCTACTTGCACGACTACGAAAAGGTGCCGGATGCGCGGACGGGGATCGGCAACTGGTTCCGTTTCTACAACCAACAGCGGCCGCATCAGAGCCTGGGCTATCGGACGCCGGCGGAATTGTACCGGGGATGAAGAAGCCGCAGACAACAAGGAAGGAGGTCATCTTGAAATTGGGGGCTCTGCCCCCAAACCCCCGAGGTTTAACGCCTTCGGGCCAGAATGGTTCGGATACAATGAAAGCACTTGAGCGGAGGATAGGGCAACGCAGAGGTGCGCCCCGAGCGCCGACTCAAGGGCCGGAATGGCAGGGGCGGCTCCGGCCGCCCCAAAGCAATCAGACCTGCCGATCTTTAATTAAGCTTATCGAAGACGAAAAATGGTCTTGACAACCGGGGCCACTTTACAGGCAATGACTGGTGCTTCCTTCGTCTCATAGTTTCATTGGGCACGAGCCAGGCAAAGCGTTGTTCGTAGCACTGTATTCAATTGGCGCATCGAAACCACTCACCCACGAACAATACTGGCGAGTTCCGTCCTACATGGAGATGCAAAAGTTCGGCATGAGAGGATTCACCGGCGATCGATCATCTGTTCTCTGGTTCGACCTTGTCCAGACAGATTCATATGCGTCTTGGAAGGGGAAGTTGATAGTGGAATAGCCCCCTCCAGAGCGGTCCTGGTGGCGCCGCGCCCACAGGAACACAATGCCCTTGCTTCCAAAAGTTCGGCCCGTTTCCGGAGTAGGATCAGTAGCAAGTGAAGAGCAGCACCACTCCCTTGCTCTGTTCCACAGTAGCTGCGATTCTTGTGCCGCGATTGTAGTTGCAAACCCCCGACCAAAATGCTAATAATCGGATCGGTGATTCCCGTTATGACTTTTCTAGAGCGTATCGTCTCCCCGTTTCGGCGCCTCAAGAGAGATCCTTCCAACAGCACTTCAGACACTGGAAACCAGCGCCGAAAGCCAACGAAGGCCGAGATCCAACGGGCAATAGCTGCTGCCGATGATCCCGATAGATCAACAAGGTTGGCCGCGATTGATTTTATGACCGATCAGTCGATACTTCGGCAGATCGCTTGGGGAGCTCACTATTGGGACGCCCGTTGCGCAGCCATTCTTGAGCTCACCGATCGTGATCTCCTCAACAAACTAGCGAGCTCTGGCAGGACCTTCTGTGACCGCGACGCGGCGTATACACGTTTGTCTTCGGTGGACGACCCTATTCGATTTGTGCGCGGAAGTGGCCCCGTGGAACTTCGCACCAAAGTGATCGAGAGGATAGCTGATCAGCGTGTGCTCGATCACCTCGCGAGAAAAGGCGACGATTATCGAATACGGCGTGCGGCCACCGCAAGGCTCACTAACACTTCCTCGCTGGAGCACTTGGCACGCTTCGGTAAGGGATCGTGCGTCCAGGAGGCCGCAATCTCAGGCCTTGATGACCAACCCGCGCTCATGGGATTGGCTTTCGACCGTAATCTCTGCGAGGACCTTCGGAGAGTCGCCCTCCTAAAGCTGACACCTGCGAGTTGGTTGTCTCTCGATCATGATGTGATACTAAAGCTGTTGTTGGAGTGTCCGGATCGGGGAAGCGAGGTGATCGAGAAACTAAGTGATTACGACCTCTTATCTAAGGTTCTGAAAATAACCGAACTAGATTATAAATTCAGGAAACCTGTTGAAGATCGACTAGAGAAGCTGGGCTTTCATGATCTCTGGTCAGATTGTCAATGCCGTCGGTGCAAGAACACTTTTCACTCAGTAGGAGAAGACTGCCATTGCAGCGGATGCGACGATATCATTCATGACGTCCAGCAGGGGTGCCTGTGCCAACGGTGCCATCAGCAAGTCCACTCATACGAACAGCGTTTATGTAAGTGCGCCAACTGCTCCTTATCGCTTCCACATGACGTCGGAAGAGATGGCACCTGCACTCGCTGCGGTGAACTGACAGAGTCGAATAAAGTGATTTCAAGTGCTAAAGAAGCAATTGCAACTCAGGGGCCAATTGCAGTTCTAACATCAATCCGCGAAGCTTTAGATCGCGAGCCATGGAGCGTCGAGGTATGCGATCTTGGCCTTCAGTTGTGTCCGTACGATCCGCTGCTGACACAGGCTAAGGCCACGGCGATGGCAATTACACACCTTGCGAACTATGTCGAAATAAGCCGCTCCCGAATTGCACCTTCGGCCGTCGAGATTGGTCCCCTGCCGACCGTTCGCCTGGACTGGTCCAAGTGGCTGGCTGAATGGCGCGTCAAAATTGTCGGATATGATCTTGCGAAGAGGGTACTCCGCAGCTCGCGTGAGGCGCTGGAACGTGCAACTCGCGAGGGAAGTTCAAGCGCTGAGTTGCTGGCCACGTCAATAAGCGGTGACCTACTGGTAAGGATACTCCGATCACGATCTCCCAAATACTTCAAATCACTTTTTAAAGAATCATTCTATTGGGAAGAGACATCGGCTGTTCACACTTTGAGAGTGGTGATCAGCGCCGCTGAAGCCAGTGCTCCCTTGTTTGCGGCGCTGTGTTCGGGGCTAAACGATGAAAGAGAGGATGTCAGGGATGCGGCCGCCCTCGCCCTTGCTTACCATCACGATGAGCGTGCTATTCAGAGATTGGAAGAGATGGTTGCCAGTGTCGTAAGTAAGCGAGCGAGTCAAGAACGCAAGAGATTTGTCGAGGCCCTTTTCGTGGCTCTTCAGAGGCTCGATCCGCTTAAAGTGGTGGATCTTTTGATTGGGCTGTTGGTTTGCAGCGCTGTCTGCTGCCGGCACTCTAACGAGGTTCCCAGTGAGGACTACGAACTCCCTGTGAGAAGAGAAATCGAACGATATATTGCGCAACGAAACGGCCTAGCAGCATGGAAGAACTTGGGAAGGGTAGCTGACCGCCGGACGGAGAGGTGGAGCGATCTGGACGACAACGACGAGCATCTGCGTCTAGCAAGAGTAGACGACAAAAGGACGGTGAGATGGTTCATCGAGACACTTCGGCGGGGGGAGACCGCCGACCGTACTCTTGATGCAATCTCGCAGCTTGAAAGAACCTTCGGCTCTCATTGTATCTTGTGTGCGCTGGAGGATAGCCGAATCGAGACTAGATTGCAGGCTTTAGTGTACCACGGGAACCTGAAACCTCATTGGCCTGGCTACGACCGCTACGACCGTGTGAATCGCCACGATGTAGCGTTGCAGTTGCACGCAGGCTGCGTCCGTATCGATAATTCCGATGAACTACTTAAGCTGCCCTTGCTAGCGTCCAGTCGGCTACGGAAGAAACTTGAAACTGTGCTGAAGTCAAGAACAGTTATTGTGAGGGACGCAATTGATTGGAGCTAGGTCAGTGACCGCCTGAAATAATACTTTTTCTTCATTTCGCGCTTAGTCTGTCTTGATCGGCTCGGATTATTGTGTGCCGACGTGGCCGATTTATGGGAGGGAAAGATTTCCTGATGACCTCGGAAGTCTTTGAGGGCTGCGTTGCAGCGCAACTCGCCGAACTTTCGATTCTGATGATTCTATCAGGGGGCTCGATACAGTTTGCAGTTCTTAAGCGCAGCGTCGGGGCGGCTTGTACTTGAACAGTTTTCTCGCCTTCTTCCGAGTGAACTGCCAGTTGAATTTGCCGTAACATAGGGTTAGGAGTTGGCGATGGTTCCCGAACGGCGTGGCAAGCTATTCAGAAACGGCCGGAATCAGGCAGTACGCATTCCGCGAGGCTTCGAACTGCCTGGCAAGGATGTCGTGATACGTAAAGATGGCGAACGGCTCATTGTGGAGCCCGCGCCGCCGAAGTCACTTCTGGGGCTCCTGGCGACGCTATCATCGCTCGACGATGAGTTGCCGGAGATCCCTGATTTGCACCTGCGCGCCGTCGATCTGTAATGCGCTACCTGCTCGATACCAATATCGTCTCCGATCTAATCCGGAATCCGCACGGCCGCGTAACGGACCGCATTCGCGATGTAGGTGAAGCGCAAGTGGCGACCAGCATTATTGTAGCTGCCGAGTTGCGTTTCGGGGCCGCCAAGAGGGGATCGGCGCGCCTCACTGCTCAAGTCGAGGCCGTGCTCGGCGCCATCGAAGTATTGCCCTTTGAAGAACCCGCCGACCTCGTGTACGGCATGCTCCGCGCCCGTCTCGAACATAAAGGACAGACAATCGGCGGAAACGATCTGCTTATCGCTGCTCAGGCCGTCTGCCATGGGTTCACGCTCGTTACGGCCAATGAACGCAAGTTTGCCATGATCGACGACCTTCATTGCGAGAACTGGCTCAAGTCTGGATAACCACCGTTAAATCCGAGCCAGCATCGGGCGACGCCACGGCCTTGATGTCGAACGCAAGATCGTTGCCTTCGTTGAGAATCGGCGTCGGCCAGATGCATGGTCGAATGCTTGTACCATCCGGATGGTTCTTCGTCACAATGGCGTCGAAGCTCTCATTCGCGGCATCGACAACCAAGACCTCTACGCACTCCTCGGCCGCGCCACCAAGATCGAAGAACACGAAGCGGCCCACTACGAGCGCCGCTGTAGATGCATCGTGGGAGGCCGTACTGATTGTCTGGACTGACCCGCTGCCCGTGATCGCTGCCGTCGTGACCAGCCCGTAGTCGTTGTACGGCAGCCGGCGCGTCTCTGGCAATCCGTAGCCTCGCGACACCAGATAATCCCAAGTGTTCGTGAATGGCGTGCCGGCGTTCTGAGCAATTCCCATCGGCTCCAGCACCTTCCACGTCGCGCCGCCGTCTTTCGAGCACTTTACAGCGAAGGCCGACGGGCCGTCGCTGGTCCCCTGCTGCAGGTATGCATAGACGCAACGAATCGAAGCCGCGTCCTGAACTTTCATGGGAATCGTCACATTGTCTTGTACCGCGAGCGGGCCAGGGATCTGGAACGTGTACGCGCCGCCAGAGCAGGTCCGGTCGCCAGGCATGAACGGTTCGTTATGATGCGAGAGCGGGAATACAGTGAACGGTCCCCAGCCGAAGTAATTCGCGACACCCACGAGCGTCGCAACGATGCAGGCGGAGGGAATCGTTCCTTCAACGCGGGCCGGCAGACCGGGCGTGCGGAAGAATCCTTTGCGGACTGCGAGTCCGAAGATCCGCATGTCGAGTTTGTAGAAGCGGACGTGCTTCATGTGCGCGCATCGGAGGGTACCGAAGGTGGCTTGACCCGTGGGAACTCCCGGATACGCACGTTGGAACGTGAACTGTCCGCCGGAAATGTCCGTGATCTGTGCGCACTCATAGGACCTGCGTCCGGCGTGGTTCGCGTCAGCCCCCTCGTCGTTGAACACGATGAAGTCGCCCGGTTTGAAGGTGCGAGCCGTGTCCGGATTGATCGTGCAGTTCACCGGTGCCGGATCGGTCGCCTCGTCGAGAGCATCGTCCAGGCTGGCCCACAGATCGGTTGTGAGTTCGTCGACGTAGTAGGCCGCAAGAATGATTCCCGTTGCGCCCGCGACATTCTCGTTGCCGGAAGCGTCAGGCAAAACCACCAGGTTGTCGACGGCGAACGTGCCATAATCCCCCAGCACTGGTGTTCCTGTCACCGCGCCCGGCACGCCGGTGTCATAGAATATTTCGTCCGGAACCGGCGAGGCATTGACGTCGGCTGGCTTAGGGCCCGTGGCAAGATCATACATCGAGTCCGTGGTTGTGCGGCCCTGAATGTCGATGGAGTAATCCTTGTTGAGCTTCCATGAACTCACACGGAATTCGCCAGCCCCGCCCGGCATGTCTTCATGCGTCATCGAGCAGACCATCCCCGGCTCGGTGTTGAGCGCCAGGATCGTCGTTCGGAAGACCAACTGACGCGCGGCCTTCCACTCCGCAATGCTGGTGCCGCCCAATTCCTCCCGCAGCCGAATGCTGACGATTCGCGCCGCCTGCGACTTGGTGCAGGTGCCGGAGAGGTTGACGTTCGATTTGAGGAACAGCGGGCCCGCCGCGCCGCCCAGCAGTGTGGCCCGGTCGATATCGTAGACGGTGACTGAGTTGTTGACGAATTTGTAATCCTGGTCCGCGAAGTTGGCGGTGAGGTGGTCGAACGAGGGCTTGAGCGGGGCCAACTGGAGCGAATTGAAAACGATGTTCCCGATCGTGAACGCCTCGACCGCCGAAGAGTTTTCACGTACGCCGATCTTGAGTTTCCCGAACGAGAACGTGTAGTACCCCAGGCAGTTCATCAGTACTTCCTGGAGCCAGTCGCGAAGGGGCTTCTCCTCCTGGAGCACGCCGCGGAATTTGAACTGCGTCTCGCTGCCAGTGCCGACGAGCGCGGTTACTTGTTCGTCACAGATCGCCGCCGCGTCGATGGCGGCCTGCGCATCGAAGAACGTCTCGGCGAGGTCCAACTGCGGAGTTGGGGCGTCTGCACCCAGCCGCAATCCGCGTGCCCGCAGCAGCATGTTGATCGCGATCCAAACCGGATTCACAAGGGGCGGGCCGAAGACGCGCACGCCGGGCGCGGTCCACACCCATCCGCTCATCCCCTGCTGAACATATGCGACCATTGCGTGGTCGCCGGGCTTGGTGAGTTGCAGGCCCTTGGTGTCGCTGCGCCGGATCACAATGAACGCGGTTCCAGCCGCGTAGTTGTCCTTGTATGTTGAGTTGCCGAAGAAGACCTTGCGCCAATCGCCGCCTGTGGTGTTCCCCGATTGGTCGAGAGAGAACCAGTCGCCATCGGCCGCAGGATCCGCACCAAGGACCTGCCGGATGCCATAGGTGGGTTGGTTCGGCCAACCGTGCTGCGCCTGTCCGTCGAGTGTGCTGCCGACGAAGACCGCCCCAGTGCTTCCCATGGCGACTGGATTCCCGTTCAGGTCTTCGTAGTGCGCAGGGGTGTAAGAGATGAGCGGTCCTTCACCCACGATTCCCAGCGCCTCGTAGAAGTCGCTTTCGTCGCGGCCCGCTGCCACCTTGCAGTTCACCGGCATTTCACTGTCGGTGTAAATCTCCGGAATAACTTGGTCGTAAATGGAATCCGAAACCAACGACACACTGGTGATGCTCGACCGCCCAAAGCCGAAGACGCCGGTGGAGTTGTCCTTAATGGTCACTCCCTGCGGCTCCGCGATCACCGCGCCGTAGTAGCGTTTCATGCCGTGCGCCAGGCAGCCGTTGTCGGTGTCGTATCCCTTGTCGCACTTGCTGGCGTCGGCGGAGGGAAAGTGGATGAGGTCCATCGCGCCTGCTGTCGAGTACGGGCACGCGCCGACGTTGAACGCCTTCCAACAGGAGCGCGAGACCTTCCTCGACGGGTAGGGCAGGTTCAATTCGTACAAACCATCGGCGGCGGTGACCTTGAACTCCGCGCCGGAATCGAACTGCCAATTGATTACGTCGCCCTTCCACAAGTCGAGTTTGATCTGCTGTCCGACGTGGTAGAGCGAGAACTCAATGGGCGCGCGGAACAGATCCACGTCGTTCGCAAGATCGCGCATTACGCGGTCGGCGTTGCCGAAGGTGAACGTGGCGTCGTCGGCCTCGTTGCCCATGCCCTGCGAGATGCCATCGAAATCGACCAAACGCGGCAAGTACAACTGCGACCCGATGGTGCAGCGCCGGTCGGAGATGTAGATAGCGGGGTAGCCGCTCTGGAGAGGCTGGATCTTGATGAGCGGGATTATCTGCTGCACCTGCGACAGCAGCGCGTTCTTCAAGGCGTCCGGCGGGAACCGGATCACCGTCGAGGAGAGCGTGTAAGTGGGGTTCGAAGCCGGGATCTCGACCATCGTGACACCGAGGCTGCAAGCGTGGTCCGCGAGCATCTCCCAGGAAAGCGGCTCGTTCGCAAACCGGCACGTGTAGGCAGTTGTGCCGTTGCCGTCGTCGCTGGGCGCGTTGTAGGTGAACGCGCCGTATGGGCCGTACTTCTGCTCCCAGAAATCACGGAGCGCGCGTCGGTCCGCATCACGTAGGAAGGCACGCCGCACGGTG
>CAIRSA010000188.1 GCA_903881085.1 uncultured Acidobacteriia bacterium | reverse complement strand
GACCCTTGCCGCACGCATCGAGCGCGGGCCTATCGCCGTCGATTCAGCCGTCGCGCTGGCTCGGCAGATCGCCGACGCGCTCGACCGCGCCCACCGCGCCGGCGTCACCCATCGCGACGTGAAGCCGGGCAACATCATGATCACTCGCGACGGCGTGAAGGTGCTCGACTTCGGCCTCGCCAAAGCCACAGCCTCAGCCTCCGCGCCCGACGACAAAACCATGAGTGCCGTCCTCACCACCGAAGGCACCGTGCTGGGCACGCCGCAATACATGGCCCCGGAACAGTTCGAAGGCCGCGAGGCCGACGCCCGCTGCGACATCTGGGCCTTCGGCGCAGTGCTGCATGAAATGGTCACCGGCCAGAAGGCGTTTCAGGGCAAGACCTACTCCAGCCTGGTGGGCGCGATTCTTTCGGCCGAGCCCGCGCCGATGGCAGTGAAGCCGTTCACCCCTCGCTGGCTCGAACGGCTGGTCCTGCGCTGCCTCAGCAAGGATCCCGAAGACCGCTACCAATCCATGCGCGACGTGGTGCTCGACCTGAAAGGCGTACCCGAGGAACCCGCGGCAAGAACAAAGCCAAGCTGGTCCGGCTGGGCTGCAGCCGGGGTTTTCGCCGCCATCGCCCTCGCCGGCTGGCTGTGGCACCGCGATGCGAAGCCCACAACCACAGCACGCCAGGATTTTGTCGTCCCGGCGGGCACCCAATTCACCGATTTTGACAACTCCGGAGGCTTGGCCATCTCACCCGACGGCACAACGCTCGCCTTCGTTGCGAATGATGAGAAAGCGCCGCCACAGTTGTACCTTCGCCGGCTCGATTCCTTTGAGGCCAAGCCGGTCCCAGGTACCGAAGATGCGGGGCGGCCTTTCTGGTCGCCCGACAGCCGCTCGGTCGGATTCTTCGCTGGCGGCAAGCTGAAGCGTGTGGACGTAGCGGGCGGCGCACCCGAGGACATCTGCGACGCCCGGCGCGCCCGCGGAGCGCATTGGACCGATCGAGGTGAGGTCATTTTCTCCGATGGGGCAAGCAAACTGTCCATCGTTCCGGCTGCTGGCGGTAAACCGAAGTTGATTCTGGAACGCAGCCGCGAACGCGGCGACGTCTTTCTCTATTATCCGCAAGTCCTCCCTGGCGGCAAGCAATTTCTTTACCTGAGCCGCAACGCCAGGGAAGAAGCACACGGGCTTTACGTCGCTTGGATGGACGGCATCAAGCCGCCGGTACAGATTCTCAAAACCGGCTTCTCGGGCTTCTACGATGCGGCCAGTGGTTACCTGCTCTACATGCAGAACCCTGGAACGTTGCTCGCCAAAAAACTGGAGCTGGAGCCTCCGCGCCTTACTGGTGAAGCCCATATGATCGCGGAGGATGTTCGCACTGCCGTTGGGAACGGCTATTTGGGTGTGACGGCCTCACGCAACGGCACTCTCTCTTTTATTCGCGGCGACGACCGGTTGCCGGACCGGCTCTGGCTGCTCGACCGCTCAGGCGCAAAGCTTAAGCCGTTAACCGAGCCGTACCGCGGCGGTTCGTTCTTTTCCATGGCGCCGGATGGGCAGCGTTTGGCCTACGAGCGGTCAACTTTAGGACCCGATGTGTATGTCCTGCAGATGTCTACTGGCGCAGCCAGCCGGGTGTCCCGTAACTTTGGGACCACGCCAATGTTCTCTTTGGATGGGCGCTATGTTTATTACATCTGCCAGCCCGAACACGCCTGCCGGGCCAACGCCGATGGAACAGGCGACGAACAGCAATTGGCCGGTCTGCCGGAAGCCAACCGCGTGATTACCAGTATCAGCAAGGACGGCAAGTACCTTATGACCGGGAGCGCGGGGCTTTCGTTGCTTGCGACGGAGGGTAAGCATGAGTTGACGCCTTATCTGACAACCACAGGAACGGAGGGCTATGGTGTATTCTCGCCCGATGGGAAATGGGTCGCTTACCAGTCTGCCGAAACCGGCCGCATGGAGATCTACTTACAGTCCTATCCGGACAAAGGTCAGCGGCTGCAGGTTTCCTCAACGGGTGGGACGAGTCCAGTCTGGCGGCCCGATGGAAAAGAGTTGTTTTGGTATGCCGGAAAAGAAGGCATGGTGAAGGCCGTTTCCATCAGCCCATCCGCAGGCGGGTTGAAGGTGGGCACACCAGATGGTCTGTTTGAGCTGAGAGGCACCCGGCCACGATTGCTGCCGATGGCCGATGGCAAGCAGTTTATTGTCTTGCTGCGTGAAGGCGACGACAAACCGGCGAAACCGCTGGGACTGATCCTGAACTGGGCCGCCGGGCTGGCAAAATGAGGAGCGAGCTCTTGAACTAGAGCACCCAGTGCTATAAAGTAATAACAGGCGCCACGGTGCGAATTTTTAAATCAAAGTGGTTTGATCGCTATGCACGGAAGGAAGGGATTTCGGATGATCTCCTGCTTGATGCAGTCGCAAGGGCCGAGCGCGGCCAGATCGATGCCGATCTTGGCGGTGAGGTCATCAAGCAGCGGATTGCCAGGCCGGGTGAGGGAAGATCGAAAGGCTACCGTACTATACTTCTTCTTAGGCGGGGAGCCAAGGCCTATTTCGTGTACGGCTTTTCGAAGAGCGAGCGCGTAAACATCAGCGTCGGTGAGCAGCGGGACTTTAAGGATTCGGCCAAAGTTGTCCTGTCAATGACGGACGCAACGATTAAAGTGCGCTTACAACGAGGAGATTTTGTGGAGGTGAACAACGCGAATGAATAGAAAATATAAGAGTGAGGCTCGGGCCGCCATTCACGAAACGATGTCGGATTTATATGCGGGTGGCGTTATAGACAAGCAGACAATGCAGCGGTTCGACAAATCCTGTCTAAGCCCTATCCGCCCTCTCAATCCCGAACAAATCAAAGCCATCCGCGATAAAGAAAACGTCAGCCAAACTGTCTTCGCCAACTACCTGAACGTGACCAGCAGCCTGGTCAGCAAATGGGAGCGCGGCGAAAAGCGGCCCTCCGGCGCGTCGCTCAAGCTATTAACGCTGGTGGAAAAAAACGGACTGTCCGCAGTCGCCTAGTTATTCTTGCGGTAGCATGGTAAGAATCCCATGGCGCTCACCGCAGGCTCCCGGCTTGGTCCCTACGAAATCACCGCCCCGTTAGGCGCAGGTGGCATGGGCGAAGTGTACAAAGCCCGCGACACGCGCCTTGACCGCTCCGTGGCGGTAAAAGTCCTGCCCGCCCACATCGCCACTCGCGACGACCTGAAGGCCCGCTTCGAGCGCGAAGCCCGCGCCGTGGCCTCGCTGAACCACCCCAATATCTGCACGCTTTTCGATATCGGCAACCAGGACGGCGTTAGTTTCATGGTGATGGAGCTGTTGGAAGGCGAGACCCTTGCCGCACGCATCGAGCGCGGGCCTATCGCCGTCGATTCAGCCGTCGCGCTGGCTCGGCAGATCGCCGACGCGCTCGACCGCGCCCATCGCGCCGGAGTCACCCATCGCGACGTGAAGCCAGGCAACATCATGATCACTCGCGACGGCGTAAAGGTCCTCGACTTCGGCCTCGCCAAAGCCACCGCCTCAGCCTCCGCGCCCGACGACAAAACCATGAGCGCCGTGCTCACCACCGAAGGCACCGTGCTTGGCACGCCGCAGTACATGGCCCCGGAACAGTTCGAAGGCCGCGAGGCCGACGCCCGCTGCGACATCTGGGCCTTCGGCGCAGTGCTGTATGAAATGGTCACCGGCCAGAAAGCGTTTCAAGGCAAGACCTACTCCAGCTTGGTGGGCGCGATTCTTTCGGCCGAGCCCGCGCCGATGGCCGTGAAGCCGTTCACCCCGCGCTGGCTGGAACGGCTGGTTCTGCGCTGCCTCAGCAAGGATCCCGAAGATCGCTACCAGTCGATGCGCGATGTGGTGCTCGACCTGCGCGCTCCTGCCGGCGAATCCGAAGCCCCAGCCCCGGTCAAAGCTACCCGCTGGCCCTGGATCGCCGCAAGCGCCGCCTGCGCCGCCGTGCTCGCCGTAACCGGCTGGGTGCTCCACCTTCGAGGCGATGCACCTCCGGAGATAGTCAGGACCGACATCATGCCTCCGCCGGGAACGCAGACATCCAAGACCGGCAAGGACAACAACGCAGGTATCGCCATCTCCCCGGATGGCAAACACATCGCGTATGTTGCAGCCGGCGGCGACGGCCGGGAGATGGTATATCTGCGCCCGCTTCAATTGCTGGAATCTCGCCCGATCGCTGGCACCGAAGGGGCTGGAAGGCCATTTTGGTCACCAGACAGCAAATCGATTGCCTTCGTTGCCTCAGGCAAGCTCAAGCGGGTGGATCTCGCGGGAGGAGCACCAGTGATTCTCTGTGATGCATCCACAGCCCGAGGCGGCAGTTGGAGCGAAAATGGCGAGATCCTGTTTGCCGAACGCCGATCAGGGTTGTGGCGCATCGCGGCATCGGGCGGGACGCCCACTCAAGTTACCAAAGCCGACTACGCCAGTGGCAATTATCACTACTACCCGCAGTTCCTGCCAGGCGGCAAAGAATTCTTGTTCCTTGTGCGCCATACGGAAGAGGAAAAGTATGGCGTCTATCTCGGATTTATGGATGGCCGTCAGCCAGTAATGGTGCTTCGAACCGACTTTTCCGCGCAATACGATGCGGCCAGCGGACGGTTGCTCTACATGACAGATCCTGGCGTATTAATGGCGCGCAGACTGGAGTTGCATCCACCACGTTTCAGTGGCGACCCGGTTCTGCTTGCCGAAGGTGTATGGTCCATATTGCTGAACGGAATGGCGGGATTTTCCGTCTCGAATAATGGCACTCTTTTTTATGCTCGCAAAAATGCTCCGGCAAAATCGCAATACGCTTGGGTGGACCGCACGGGGAAACTATTGCAAGCAATCGGACGCCAAGAGGATGGACTCTCTTCCTCTCGTCTCTCTCCGGATGGCGCCCAGCTGCTATATGTCATCCTAGGCCGGACTCCCAACGTATGGTCGTTACAACTGGCCAGCGGAGTTGTCTCTCGCCTCACTTACCGGTATGGCAGCTACGCGATTTGGTCCCCCGATGGAACATTCGTCTACTATGCCAAGGAAAAAGGAGGCATCTGCCGCCGGCACGCCGACGGATCCGGTGACGAAGAGCTGATATGTCCTAACGTCGCAGAGCCAACGCCGCGAAGCATTTCTCCGGATGGCAGATACCTGCTCTTTGGCATCACAGATATTTTCACCGTTGATTTGCAGGGCGATAAAAAGCCGGTCCCGTATCTTAACACCAGATTCTCCGAAGGATCCGGCGCCTTTTCGCCGGACGGCAAGTGGGTGGCCTACAATTCCGACGAATCAGGCCGCAACGAGATCTACATCCAGGGCTTCCCTAATCGCGGCGGTAAGAGGCAGGTCTCGGCGGTAGGCGGACGCTTCCCGGTTTGGCGGCGCGACGGCAAAGAATTGTATTGGACATCGCCCGACGATGCCACTGCGATGGTGGCGCCGATTGAACTCCAGAGTAACAGCGTGAAGGTGGGAACGCCATCGGTTTTATTCCCGTTCACCACCAAAACTCCTTTCAATGAAGTTGAGCCATCGCCGGACGGCCGCCGATTCATCGTCCAGGTGCCCGCCGGGCCGGAGCCTCCGCAATTGCCGATGGCCCTTGTTCAAAACTGGGCCGCAGGATTGAAGTAATTGACTGCCTCAATCTGGGAGTTTTCAAGCCCCCGCTGGACCCGAAACCGCCACAGCGTGGCGAGATTTGGCTGTAACCTATTGATTCTACGTTCAAGAGCCGCCACGGTGTGGCGGATTTCCCATTTGGGAGGAAAGAATCAACGCTCGCTATGCTTGCGCCAGGCCTTTTGCTGCATAATCATTATTCGATGCGATTGATTCTCACCTTCACCCTGCTCGCAGCCGCGCTACCGGCACAGACACGTCCCAAGGTCGGCCTTGTCCTCGAAGGCGGCGGCGCACTGGGCTTCGCCCACATCGGCGTACTGCAGTGGCTGGAAGACCACCGCATCCCGGTCGACTACGTGGCCGGCACCAGCATGGGCGGGCTGATCGGCGGCCTCTACGCCTCCGGTCAGCGGCCGCAGGAGATCCGCGAACTGGCGCGCACCATCGATTGGGACAAGACGATGAGTGGCGTCCCCGCACTGCAGGATTTGAACTTCCGCCGCAAGGAGGATCGCATCGACTATCCCACCCGGCTCAACTTCGGATTGAAGGGCGGTTTGTCGTTGCCGGCGGGACTGAACAGCGGGCAGGAGATCGGCCTGATCCTGGACCGAGCCGTCCTCCCCTATTTCGAGCTGAAGAGTTTTGACGACCTGCCCATTCCGTTTCGCTGCGTGGGCACCGAAATGGTCTCCGGCACCCAGGCCATCTTCGACAAGGGCTCACTGGCGCAGGCGCTGCGGGCCACCATGTCGATCCCTGCGGTCTTCGCCCCGGTAGTGGATGGCGGCAAGATCTACACCGACGGCGGCGCGCTCAACAATCTGCCCGTGGACGTGGCCAAGAAGATGGGCGCCGATATCATCATTGCCGTCTATCTCAATCCCGGTGTCGATGATCCGAAGACGTTCAACTCGCTGCTGGGCGCGGCTGCGCGCAACATCGCCATCATGATCGCGGCCAACGAACTGCGCAGCATGGAGCAGGCCGACATTCTGCTTTCCGCCGATCTGAAGGGCTTCACTTCGTCGCAGTTCGGACGCAGCGAGGAGATTTTTCCCAAGGGTGTGGAGGCGGCCAAGAAGAAGTCCGCGCTGCTGGAGCGCCTGGCTTTGAGTGAGGCCGAGTGGCGCGATTACATCGCCGCGCGCCAGGCCCGCCGCCGCACCGCAGTGCCTGAACCGAAGTTCGTCGCGGTGGATGGAACTGCCGGCCGCCGTAAGCGCGGGTTGGAAGAGGCGCTGGCGAACAACGCCGGCAAACCGGTGGATGCCGGCGAACTGGCGACCCAACTTCGTAAGCTGCAAGGCAGCGAATACTTCGACAGCCTGAGTTACGGCATGGCCTCGGCAAACGGTGAGGTTGGCTTGGCCGTGCATGCGGTGGAGAAAACCTACGCGCCGCCGTTCCTGAATCTGAGCGTGAATCTGGATGGTGTGGACACCAACGACATCCGCTTTGGCATGTCGGCCCGGGCAACGTTCTTCGACGTGGGCGGCTATGCGTCCGAACTGCGCCTGGAAGGGTTTTTCGGCTCGGAAAACGGCCTGCGCGGAGAATATTTTCATCCGCTGACGGAATCCAGCCGGTGGTTCGTGGCGCCCCGCGCCTACTCGTCAAATCGTAATTTCGAAGTCTATTCGAACCGGCTGCGCATCTCTCAATACCGGTTGGGCGATGACGGGCTAGCCGTCGATTTGGGCTATTCCCTATCGCGCCGTGCGGAGATCCGCTTTGGCGAAGCGCTTGAATGGCAGCGCGGCAAGCTGCGCATTGGCATACCGCTGGTGCCAGATGGCTCGTACCACCGCACCGTCTCTTCCGCCCGATTCCGATATTTCGGGCAGGACGATGCCGTGGTGCCGCGCAAGGGAGTGGTGCTGCAATCGGAGTTGAAGGGAGTGCCTACCCGGCCGAATAGTGCGGATGGCTATGTGGCGGCTTCGGCGAAGATCAGCTATTTTGCCCCGGCCGTGGCCAAGGGGTCTCTGTTTTTCACTGCCTCAGGCGGCACCGCTTTTGGCGCGCGAAACCTTGCCGAGCAGTCGTTTGCCCTGGGCGGACCGCTTTCGCTGGGCGCTTACGGCAGGAACGAACTGTTGGGTAATCAGTTTTATCTGTTGCAGGGCGGCTACCTGCATGAGCTGTTCAAAATGAATCCGCTCATCGGCGATGCGTTGTATGTGGCCGGCTTTTATGAATTGGGGAAGATGTACGGGCCGGTGTTTCCCAACACGCCGCGGAACCCGATGGACTTAAGCGGTGTGGTGGTTGTGAAAACCCTCTTCGGTCCGGCGTTCGTGGGTGGCAGCGTGAGCCCGAACGGGCGCGCCAAGTGGTGGTTCGGCCTGGGGCGCGTGTTTTGAATAGGGTAGGACAGGCGATTCGCCTGTCCAAATTCTAATCCCAATAAATAGAGCAGTCGACGGCAAATTCCGATGGGTTTGCCCCACGAGATACCGCCCGCAATGCGAGTCACCCGGCAGGTGAAGAGCACGTTGTATGCAACCGATGCTAAATGTTGGAGATAGTTTTTCCAGATGCGTTCAACTGTTCCGTCTCGGATAATGGCAAAGGGCACTGCCGAAGCAATGCCCTTAAAAATCCCCATTACTACAAGGTGATTCAGCGTAACATGGAAAAAATCACTCCGGCAATACAGCAGATCCGTGAATTCGGACCCCAACGTCCTTTGACGGCGGGAACGGTAGGCGCAGCGTTCCGCCCGGATCGGTCACCGCTTCGAACATTTCCTCGTTGTCAATTTCAACATCGTAAGGCGTCCGCGGCTTCAGGCCAAGGATAAACGTCGTCTCGTTCCCTTCCTGCGTCACTGAAAACCCCTCGCCCTCCTTGCCAAAACGGATTGTCGCCGAGCCGATCTCGAGACTGCCTGAGCCCTTCAGATTCAACTCCTTACGAGCCCCGTTCTGGAACGCCTGGGCCTTGCCATTGCGGTAGGCGAACCACGTCGCGTCCTCCTCCCAGCTGTTGCGCACAAACAGGCTGCCCGAAACCTCGTCATGGTGCAGCAACGGGACGTGGTAGAAGCTCAACCCGGGCTGGTAGGGATTCGCCCACAGGAACTCATACACGATGCCCAGCATGCCTTTCATCAGAAACCGGTCGTGGATCAGCCAGCCCTGCAGGAACTGGTTCTCTAACGCGTTGGAATCAAAAGCTACCATGGAAAAATCGGCGGCCCGGCTGAGCACGGCCGCACGCATGTCCGGCTCGCCGTCGCCATCGTAGATCGGAATGCGAAACTCGTTCTCCGCGGCTGGGAACGTCGCCGGATAGTGCGCGTGGAGGTGGTAGCTCGGCAACTCCTTGAAAAATTTGGGTGAATCGTCGCGGAAATCGATGTTGATGTTGTCGCGGATGGCGTGCATGGTCTCAAACAGCGCGAACAGGTCCTCATCCTCTACTACGCGCTTACCTCCAGCGATGGCCGGCACCATCTCCTTACGCCACCACTGCTCCACCGTCGATTTCAGACGCGCTTCGGTGTCGCTGGGCTTGTGTCCGGCCAGCGCCACTGTGGCGAGCGTGCGTGACCGCACTTCCGTGATCGTATTGGCCTTGCTACGTTCCAATCCGCGGCGGAGTTTATCCGCCAGTTGCCGCGATTGGCCCTCGGTCAGAATATCCTGGCACCAGTCAAACACCAAAGCCAACTGACGCAGGTCGGTCGCACCGGCGCCCAGCGACCACTGTACCGCCTGCTTGCCAAATTCCTCGCGTCCGCTAATCTGGTAATAGAGTGACCACGCAAATCCAGGTTCGGTCATGGGCGCACGCCCGGCCACCAGCGTCTCAAACTGATGCCAGCGGATGCTGGTGCGCTCGCGTTCCCGTTTTAGCAGCTTCAGCCGCCGGGCGGGCAGAAACAGGCGCGGGTGTTCCGTATAGACCTGAAAATCCTCATCTTGCTTCGCCGCGGCAGGTGGCGTGGTTTGCCCCGGGCAGGGCAGGGAAAGCAGGACTGTGGCAACCAGAATGACTGAGCGTGTCATATTTATCGATTGTGTCACACTGACACACCAGCCGCAGCCCATGGACCCAACTGGAGCCTGTTTCACATTTGCCACTTGATTTCCTTTCAACGGTTTGGTGCAATAGGGGTGTTGGCTATCAGCTTGCTGTTAGTTAATACGAATTGATGATGTAACTTTCGAACCTGCCCTCTGAGGCAACAAGTGATCGAGTGGAGCGAGTGGGCTGACTGATAAAGCGTGCTTGCGGGAGCCGGTAAAAGTTTTAGACCGCCCCTTCATTTCGATAGCGGGTTGTTTCAGAGGGTCTTTTTTGAGTCCGATTGAGTTGCCAGTGGCCAATGGCCTGCATCGATAAAAGATTTTTCTCACCCGGGTAATAGCTACCGGTGGCGCTCTGGCGTTTCTGGGGGGCAATGTTTGGACGCGGGACTCCCCGGCGATGGACCATCGATCTTTAATATTGCGGAGATTTGATTCAGACGTCCCGGCGCACGACCCTAGCCTATGTATTATGGGCGGGCCGCATCGGAAAAGGTTTCTTCCCAACTGCTACCTTCCGCCTTTTCCGATGCGGTTTTCTTTGTAGCTTCTTACGAGCCACCAGAATTATATACTATACAACAATTTAATAGCTCAGTGTACCCGTCCGCGGAGTTTCTTCCCCGTTCGGCAGGTACAAGGTTTTGCAATTCTCGCAGCGGTAGATCTCGGCATCCTTGCCGAACTTGCCCGCTACCTCTTCGCCAAAGAAATACCAGCGCTTCAGATGTCCGGCGCAAACTTTGCCCTTGGCATCGCGCTCATTGCATGCCCGCATGCGCGCCAAACGGCGTTTTACAAGCACTCCGGTGGATAAAGTGTCCACCACCTCGCAGACTGGAACGTTCGTTTCTGTATCAGCCATAACTCGACTTCAATATATCATGATGGGATGAGGCCTGTTCTTCTCATCCACTGGAATCCATCCGAAGGCGCGGCGCGTTTGCCCGATCTTAAAGGCCGCGGCTTCGAAGCTGTGCAGAGCGCGACCGATGGCCCCTCGGTTTTTCGACAGATGCGGCAACTGCAACCTGCGGCGGTTGTCATTGACCTTGAGCGGCGTCCGTCGCATGGCCGCGAAGTGGCGGTGGCTATGCGCAACGCCAAATGGTCGCGTGATATTCCAATTGTCTTCGCCGGTGGGGAGCCGGAAAAGGTCGCGGCGATCCGCCGCCTGCTGCCCGATGCTGTCTATACGGAATGGGAGTCGATTGGCGATGCCATTCGCAAAGCCGTCGCCAACGCGCCGGCGGAACCGCTTCGCCCGCTGGCGATGATGGACGCGTTTGCCGGCAGTCCCCTGGTGAAAAAACTGGCCATCAAGCCGGACATGAAGCTGCAGTTGATTGGCGCGCCGGAAGGCTTTGCCGAGTCGTTGACCGGTTTGCCCGAAGGCGTGGAGATTCGCGAGGGTTCGCGCGGCGCGGCGGACATGCGCATCTGGTTCGTTCGTTCCCTGGCCGAGTTGGAAGACCGCGTTCCGTTTGCCGCCGGGAATTCCAAAGGCGCTCCTCTATGGATCGCATATCCGAAGAAAACGTCGCGGCTGGCCTCGGACCTCACTCAGCAAGCCGTGCGTGAAACTGGCCTGGCCGCCGGCATGGTTGACTACAAGGTCTGCGCGATCGATGCCGACTGGACCGCGCTGTTGTTTTCGACGAAATCCAATCGGAACGGGACAGGCGGATCGCCTGTCCTACCCTAGCGAGCATAGGCCGTCCGTGGGTAGGACAGGCGATCCGCCTGTCCCCGGCGCTACAACAAAAAAAGGCGGCTCCCCCGGCAGAAGGGAAGCCGCCCTTGACGCAAGGCCACACACTCGCGTCAGCTACGTGGACTCTCCACGCGTAGGTTGTTGGTCACGTTGAACACACCAGAAACCGCATTCGCCTGGATCCCCGCAATGTTGCGG
>CAIRSA010000187.1 GCA_903881085.1 uncultured Acidobacteriia bacterium | reverse complement strand
TGACCCAGTTGCCCTCCACCGCAATGCCCCAATGAATCGCTCACCAAATCGGAAGCTCACCTCATCAACGCAATGTAAGCGACATTGGAGTCTCACTATGCCGCGTCCCGACTCATCGGGACGCGTTTTGGAGCCCGTCAGGCAGGCGTCCAGAGGAGTCGGGACGCCTGCCCTGACAAACTTTAAAGTCACCCCGCCCCTAAGCCCGAGCCGCCTTCCACCCCGCCTTCAATACCGCACGATGCTTCTCCAACACCACCTTCGCCTCCGGCTTCACGGCCAGATTCGTGAACTCATCAGGATCCTTCTGATGGTCGTAAAGTTCCTCGCCGCCACCTTTGCCTTCCCACGCCGTGTAGCGGTAACGGTCCGTCCGAACGGAACGCCCCACGATATCCTCAAACTTGATCTGCGTGAACGCCGCCTTCTTGAACGGCTTCGACGGATTGTCCAACAACCGCGTCATGCTCTGCCCCTGCAAGTCGTCGGGAGCCTTCAACCCACACAGTTCAGCCAGCGTCGGATAGATATCGACGAACTCCACCAGCGACCGGCAGACCTTCCCATTCCCCTTCTTGCCCGGCACGCGGATGATTAACGGAACGTGCGTCGACTCCTCCATCAGGTTCATCTTCTGCCAGTGCGTATGCTCGCCCAGACTCCAACCATGATCGCCCCAGAACACGATGATCGTGTTCTCCATCAGCCCCATGCGCTCCATGCCGTCAAGCACTCGGCCCAACTGCTCGTCCATGAATGACGTCGATGCATAATAGCCGCGGCGCGCCTGGCGGATCAAATCAGCATCCATCTTCATGTTGTTCCACAACTGCGGGCGAATTGCCTTGTGCGCCGCCGGAATGTCATCCAAGTCTCCGGGCGGATTCACCGGCAGCGGGATCTTATCCAGCGGATACATATCGTAAAACTTCTGCGGAGCGACAAACGGCAAGTGCGGACGCACAAAACCCAAGCCAAAGAAAAACGGCTTGTCTTTGTGTTGTTCCAGCAACGTCAGCGCATGGTCGGCGGCGTTGGTGTCTGACTGCCCCTTACCGTCGCGCGTGGCCATCCACTGCATGCCAAAATTGCCGGGGGACTTCGACAGCCGCTGCACCGTGCCTTCCGATCCCAACTCCGGCCCGCCCGGCGAGACCGAATGATCCCATGAAGCCGGATCCTGATACTTTGGTGACGTGACTTCCGCCGGCACATTCATGTGATACATCTTGCCCTCGCGTGCCGCCCACCAGCCGTTCTGTTTGAACAACTGCGGCAGGGTCACAACATTGGGAAGGAACTGACGGAAGTCGACGTTGTTTTCCAGCACCTGCGTGGTATCGGGCCTCATGCTGGTCATCAACGATGACCGCGTAGGGCCGCACAGCGGAAACTGGCAATACGCGCGATCAAACCGCACGCCCATCGCCGCCAGGCGATCCACATTCGGAGTCTTCACCTCCGGATGGCCATAGCAGCCTAGAGTTGTATTCAAATCGTCGGCGGCGATGAACATGACGTTCATCTTTTTCTTGGCTTGCGCAAGCAATACAGCGGGCGCCAACGGCGCGGCAATCGAGGCAAGGAATGCCCGGCGTGAAGTGTCGAATCCCATCTCGACACAGTATCACAACGGTTACTAAGCCGGGTGAACGGTTTGCACGATTAGCGCCACTAGATTCCAAGCAACGACGATCGCGAAATACCAGTTGATACGCCCCAACAATTTTTGCTTACCGAATTGCCAGCAATACAACCCCAGTCCAACTGCCAGGACTTTAACGAAAACCAATCCCCCAATCGGCGAAGGAAATGCATCGATCGCAAAGCGAACCAGAGGGTTGCCCTCGCGCACCCCGTTCAACAAAAAGGCGATTGTTGTCAGAAAGTCAAGAACCTGTAGGTAGGAGTATTGGAGAAGTAGTTGCGTCATGCGATTCCTTATCTAAGGTAACCGCCTTAGTGCATCTAGGTAAAGAGTCACGTTGGCCCAGTACGCCGGAAAAATACCAGTACCCACCGTACCTCGACGGGGGTGGACCGGAAAACGAAAATTCAATTGATCCCGAATCACAGCGCACGGTGGAAGGTGTGAAAAAATGCGCTCGCAAGCGAGCTGGACCGGCGATTCGCCGGTCCCACCCTTGAAAACATTGGCTTTCCGTGGGTAGGACAGGCGACCTGTCCGCCGTCTTGTCCGCCGAAGCTTTAGCGAAGGCGGAAGCCTTGGCGAAGGTGGATCCGCCTGTCCAAATTCTAATTTTTCACACCTTCTTGTTAAGCGGTTTTGGCTCATGGTATTCACCTTCGAGGTCAGTAGGTTTGAACCTGAACTAAAATAATATGGCCTGGCGCTTACGGCGAACATCAAATTGAGTTAAAGGCACGAATTGAGGATCAAAAACATGAAATCTACAATCGCCCTGTTTGCGATGGCAACTACCGCTTATGCGGCAGGGTTGGTCACCGGCCAGCCCCTCCCCGAACTGAAAGGCGAATTCCTCACCGGCAAACCCGCCGTGCTGCCGCAAGCCGCCGCCGGCCGTGTATCCCTGCTCCTGCTCGGCTTCAGCTACGACTCGCGATTCCAGGTCGAGGCCTGGTCGAAAGCCTTCCGCAAAGAGTTCGGCACAAATCCCAAGGCCAACTTCTATGAGGTCCCGATGATCGGCGGCATGGCCAGAATGGGCAAATGGTTCATAGACAGCGGCATGCGCAAAGGCACGCCCAAAGCCGACCATGAGAACGTGATCACCGTCTATGGAGGCACCGATCCCTGGAAGCAGCGCGTCGACTTCACCGACCCCAAGGGCGCCTACCTCATCCTGCTCGATCCATCGGGCGTCGTCGCCTGGACTTATTCAGGTTCGTTTACCGAAGCGGCGTATCAGACAGTATCCGGCGAAACCAGAAAGCTGCTCGAAAAAGCGAAATGAGTATTCACGTTCTGGAGCGTCAGCAGTTCGTGAAACAGCCACTGAAAGAGGTCTTCGACTTCTTCTCCCGTGCTGAGAACCTGGAAAAAATCACCCCACCCTGGATGCGCTTCCGCATTCTCACCCCACTGCCGATTCCTATGCAAGCCGGAACATTGATCGACTACTCCATCCGCATCCACGGCTTCCCCTTGAATTGGCGTACACTTATCGAAAGCTGGGCCCCCCCTTATCAATTCGTCGATTTGCAACTGCAGGGCCCATACACCTTATGGCACCACACGCACAGGTTCAAAGAGATCGACGGCGGTACGGCAATCACAGATGTGGTGCGCTATCAATTGCCACTTGGCCCGCTGGGCGACCTGGTCCATTGGCTATGGGTGCGCCACGATGTGAATCAGATCTTCGACTACCGTTCGAAACGCGTTCCAGAGCTGCTACTGTAGTATCCTAACGAGATGAGGTCACTCTCTTTCGCGCTTTTGATCACGCTTTTCGCCTTCGCGGGAGAACCACCGCTCGAACCCAAGATCCCACACGCTACGCTGGTACGCGAGGATCTTTTCGCCGGAATCCTCGCCAACGACATGCAGCGCTTCGAGCGCGGCGTAAAGACGGTTGATCGCCTGCTCGCGGAGCGCCCAAAAGATAAGCCCTCGCTGCTTGCGTGGAAAGGACTTACGAACATCCTACGCGCGGTGAAGGCAAGCGAAAAAGGTGACGACATCGAATTTCAGATGAAGTATCGGGATGCGCTGCTGAACTTTGCCGATGCCAGCGACGACGGTCCACAGGACCCGGGTGTGGCTGCAGTGATCGGCGGCACCTATGCCATCTATGGCGACAGACTGCCGGAAAAGTATCGTAAAGGCGCTTGGTCAATGGCCTATCGCAATTATCAGAAACTGTGGAAGATGCAGGCAAGTGCCGTGGAGAAGCTGCCGCTTCACATCAAAGGCGAGTTGCTTTCAGGCCTTGCGCTGACCGCGCAAAGAACCGGCCAATTGCAGGAGTCCGCCCAGTTCGTGGACCGCATCATTGCATCGATGCCAGGCACGCCCTACGAAGCCGCAGCCAGGAAATGGAAACAGGATCCGGCCTCGGCGGCCAGGGTGAAAATCGCCTGCCTCAGTTGCCACGACATCGGCCGTCTGGAACAGGTGAAGCGTCGAGGCTAAAAAGGGTGAGGCAGGCAATATACCTGCCCTGACTAACTTTAAAGCGCCAAACTACCGTTCTTCGAACTCTTCATGCCAGGCCATCTGGATCGCTTCCAGTTTGCCTTCGTTCGACGCCGCCGGATCGTCATCGAACTCTTCCAGTTCGCAGATCCACTTATGCAGATCGGTGAACCGCACGGTCAGCGGATCGAGATCCGGAAACTTCTCGCACAATGCGAAAGCGATATCGTCGATTTGATTCCAGGATAAACTAGGCATTAGATCTTGGTCCCCTTCAAGGCGCCCTGCACGGCTGAGTTCATCATGTTCTCCGCCAGCTTCATGGTAACGTTGTTCAGCCGCTCAATCATCGCCAGAATCAGAGAGTAGTCCTGATGATGTTTGGCAAGAATCAGTTGGTTCATCGCCAGCTGAATTTCGGCCCGCTCTTCTTCTTCCAATTCGGCCCACGCCTCGCTCTGCTTGGCCTTATCCATTGCAGCAAGAATTGCATCGGCCTCGACGCGGGCTTCGCGCAGCTGCCGCTCCTTGAAGTCCTCTTCCGCGTTGTCGATGGACTCGATGATCATCGCTTCCACCTGATCGTCGGTCAAGCCGTAAGACGGCTTCACTTCCACGCTGGTCTCTTTGCCAGTGCGCACGTCGCGCGCCGTCACGTTCAGAATGCCGTTGGCGTCAATCAGAAACTTCACCTGAATGCGAGCCATACCGGCCGGCATCGGTTCAATCTCTTTCAGGTCGAACCGCGCCAGACTGCGGCAGTCCTTCGCCAGTTCGCGCTCACCCTGCACCACGTGAATCAACACGCTCCGCTGGCCGTCCACCGCCGTTGTAAACGCTTCGGTTTCACTCGCAGGAATCGTGGAATTACGATGGATCAGCTTAGAAACCACGCCGCCCATCATTTCAATTCCCAGCGAAAGCGGAGTCACATCGAGCAACAACTTATCCTGCGTATCGCCGGAAAGAATGGAAGCCTGCACCGCCGCCCCCAACGCAACAACCTCATCCGGGTTCAATTCACAATGAGGCTTGGCACGGAACAGTGTCTCCACGGCCGACCGCACCAGCGGAATGCGCGTAGAGCCGCCAACCATAACCACTTCATCGATCTGTTCCACTGTTACTTCCGCGTCGCGAATGCAGGCCCGGCACGGACCCAGCGTGCGATCCACAATATCTTTGATCAGGTTTTCAAACAGTTCGCGAGTAATCTTCCGCTGATACGACTTACCGTTGTAGGTAAGTTCCATATTTACGGCCAACTCGTACGACAGCTTTTCCTTAGCCTCAATTACAGCGCGGCGCAGTAACTGCACGGCTTCGCCACTTACTGAGATATCCTCGCCCCATTCCGACTGAATATCTTCCAGCGCAATCTGAATCAGCCGGTTATCGATGTCGTCGCCGCCCAAGTGCGTATCGCCATTCGTCGCCAGCACTTCGAAAATGCCGTCATGCAGCTTGAGAATCGAAATATCGAAAGTACCACCACCCAGGTCATAAACCGCAATAATGCCGTTCTTGCGCTTGTCCAGTCCGTACGCCAGCGATGCCGCCGTCGGCTCGTTCACCAGCCGCAATACTTCCAGTCCGGCGATGCGCCCGGCATCCTTGGTCGCCTGCCGCTGCGCGTCGTTGAAGTACGCCGGCACGGTGATGACAGCCTGCTTGATCTCTTCGCCCAGTGCCGCTTCCGCGTTCTTCTTCAACTGCCGCAGAATGTATGCCGAAATCTCCGGAGGCGTAAACGTCTTCTCGCCCAGCAGCAGCCGGATCACCGAATCGCTGTTATCGGTCACGCGAAAGGGAAACAGCTTCAGCTCTTCGCGGACGTCCTCAATTCCCCGCCCCATCAAACGCTTCACCGAATAAACGGTGCGTTCCGATGAGTCGATGAGTAACTGCCGCGCCGCGCTGCCGACCACAATTTCGCCGGACTCTGTATAACTGACAATGCTCGGCACCAGTTTGTTGCCATCGGCGCCAGGAATTACGCGCGGCGTAGTCAGATCCATATAGGCAACCAGGCTGTTTGTTGTGCCAAGGTCAATGCCTACGATGCGAGGCGTTTTCTCGGTGCTCCCGAAATCGATTTGAAAGGTCGACATTAAACGAGTTCTTTCTCTACTTCCTGAACCAGATTACGAATATAGTTGCGGCGATTGAGCGTGTTGCGAATATCTCCCAGCACGGCCCGCTCATGAGTAAGGTCGTAACGCGCAAACAGATTGGCCAGGCCGCGGTCGACCTCACTGCGCATGGCAATGAATTTCGTCCGCGCCTCTTCCAAGGCAGGCTTGGCCGAAGTGTCGCCGGAACGTAGCTCTTCAAGCGCCATGTTCAGCTCAAAAACCTCTTCCAGCAACTCCGGCGGAACCGCTTTCGATCCTTGCTCGGCGGCCTCGAAACCTTCTTGCGTAAGTACATACTCGGCACGCGAAACCGGGTCACGCAGCGTGCGCCAGGCATCGTTCAACCGCGCCGTCGCCTGATTGGAGCACTCCTGCTCCGTATCGCTCTTGCGTGAAAAATGGTCGGGATGCAAAACGCGGCTCAACTTATAGAACCGCGCCTGTAAGTCGTTCACGTCCAGCCCGAGCGACCGGGGGATTCCAAAAATTGAGTAATAATCGGCGGGCGGCGCCTGCAGCGTGTGGCAGAAGCCGCAGAACAACTCCTCAACCGGACTTTCACAATGCCAGCAGTTCATTACGCGGTAAACGAAGTCCCACAGCCGCAGCTCTTCTTGGCATTCGGATTTTCAAAGGCAAAACCGGACTGCATCAGCGACTCCTTGTAGTCCAGCGTCATGCCATCCAGAAACACCATGCTTTTCGGATCCACGAAAACCTGCACGCCGTCGTAGTCAAAAACCTGGTCTGTCGCACGAGGCTTCGCCTCAAACTTGAACTGATAGCTCAGGCCTGAACAGCCTCCGCCTAAAACGCCCAGCCGGAGCCCCCCGGAAACACCCTGGCTGGCGAACGATTGCCGGATCTTCTCCACCGCTTTTGGGGTTACTTCAATCACTTTACTGACTCCTGTTTCCATTATGCAGTAACGGCTTCCGCGCCAACACCCTGCTTCTTCTTGTAATCGCCGATCGCAGCCTTAATCGCATCCTCGGCCAGCACCGAGCAATGGATCTTCACCGGCGGCAGGCTCAGTTCGTTGACGATATCGGTGTTCTTGATCTGTAGTGCTTCGTCAACCGTCTTGCCCTTCAGCCATTCGGTAGCCAAAGAAGAGCTAGCAATTGCGCTGCCACATCCAAAGGTCTTGAACTTCGCGTCTTCAATCACGCCGCTGGCGGGGTCTACCTTCAACTGCAGCTTCATCACGTCGCCGCATTCCGGAGCGCCCACCATGCCGGTGCCGACGTTGGGATCGCTCTTGTCCATCGAACCCACGTTGCGCGGGTTGTTGTAATGATCGAGTACTTTATCTGAATATGCCATTTTGATCTCCCTGTATCAAGAATCCGTTAGTGCGCGGCCCATTCCACTTTGCTCAAATCGATGCCTTCCTTGGCCATCTCGTACAGCGGCGAAAGTTCGCGCAGTTTCTTCACCACTGAAATCAGCCGGCCGGCCACGAAGTCAACTTCCTCTTCGGTATTGAAGCGTCCCAACCCGAAGCGGATCGAAGTGTGCGCCAGATCGTCCCCGATTCCCAGCGCCTTCAAAACATAGCTCGGTTCCAACGTTGCCGAAGTGCAGGCCGAACCGCTCGAAACAGCCACGTCGTTGATGCCCATCAGCAGGCTCTCGCCTTCCACATAGGCAAAGCTCATGTTCAAATTGTTCGGCAGGCGATGTTCCATGGAGCCGTTGATGAACGTCTCATCCAATTCCGCTTCCAGCAGCACTTTCAGCCGGTCACGCATCGCCGCCATTCTCTTCGACTCTTCGGGCATCTCGCGCTGTGCAATCGCACACGCTTCGCCCAGTCCAACAATGCCAGGAACATTCAATGTGCCCGAACGCATGCCGCGCTCATGGCCGCCGCCGTCCATCTGCGAGCTCAACTGAACACGCGGCCCCTTGCGGCGGACGTACAATGCGCCAACTCCCTTCGGACCGTAGATCTTGTGGCCGCTCAACGACAGCAGATCGATGTTGTCAGCAATCACGTTCACCGGAATCTTGCCCACCGCCTGCACGGCATCGGTGTGGAACAGAATGCCCTTTTCCTTGGCGATCTTGCCGATCTCGCGAATAGGCTGGATCACGCCGATCTCGTTGTTGGCATACATTACGCTGATCAGAATCGTCTTGTCGGTGATGGCAGCCTTCAACTTTTCAAGATCCAGCAGCCCGTCCGCTTCCAGTTGCAGGTAAGTGATCTTGCAGCCCTGCTTTTCCAGATGCTTGCAGGTGTCCAGAATGGCCTTATGCTCGGTCGCCGCGGTGATGATGTGATTGCCCTTTTCGGCATACATCTCAGCCACGCCCTTGATCGCCAGATTGTTCGACTCCGTAGCGCCGCTGGTGAAAACGATCTCTTTCGATGAGGCGCCGATCAGGTCCGCGATCTGCTTGCGGCCTTTCTCCACCGCCTCCTCGGCTTGCCAGCCAAAAGCGTGATTGCGGCTGGCGGCGTTGCCGAACTGCGAAGTGAAGTAGGGCATCATCGCTTCCAGCACCCGCGGATCGAGCGGCGTGGTGGCGTGATTGTCAAAATATACCGGCATCTTCATAAGTGTTTGTATCCTAACAATTCGTTAAAACGTTGAAGTCGTGTGAAACCAACGGCGGTAGGCAGGCGGGCTCTTCGGGCTCATCCACTGCCATGTCAGATATTGTGATGCTGTCCAACAGGCGAACGATTCCTTCATGTATCTTGCGCAACGGTTCTTTCACATTGCAGCGCACCGAATGTTCGCAATCGCCGTGCTCGGTGAAGCACGACGTCAGGAAAACCGGTCCGTCAATCGCCCGGATCACGTCGAATGCCGTCATTGATTTCGGATCCCGCGCTAACCGGTAACCACCGTTGGCTCCGTGTTCGGAGATGAGAAACCCGCTTTTGGCCAGCTTCTGCAAGATTTTCGACAGAAGCGGCAGGGGAATCCCGAAGTTGTCGGCGATATCCTTGGCGCTCGCCGAAGACGGCCGGCGCACCGCAAGATGCTTCAATGCGATGAGTCCGTAGTCGGCTTTTTTGGTCAGTTTCAGCATCAATTAAGGATCTAGGACTAAATCAGTCTTAGATCCAATATACCCTAACCGCCTGCTCCGGTCAAGCCTCTTGTCTATTTCCTTTGTTCCACTTAAATTGCGACCTGTTTCGTCGGACTTATGCAAACCCCGCCACCATCCGATAGCCAAATGTGAAGCCTGTCTTCCAACTTCCGCATGCTAAACTAAATGTTACGGATTGGACGGCATCAGCAAAGTTCGCTGCCCACGCTAAACCCGAATGATCAGAATCTTCAGAGTCTTCATCCCAGCCACGGTATTGTTTCTTGTACTGGCGGAGTTTGTATTGCTCTTCGGGTGTCTTTGCGTCGGTTATGTGATTGCCCTTGGTTCCACTCTGGAGGGATCGCTGGAAATCTTCCTCCTACAGGAGAATGGAATCCTGCGCATTTGCCTGGCTGTGGCCAGCATGATGATGGGACTCTATTTCCAGGATCTGTATACAAACTTCCGGATGGGCAACCGCATCCGTTTCTTACAGCAGTTGATGATGGTGGTGGGCATCACGTTTCTCGCCCAGGCATTGCTAAGTTACGCAAACCACGACCTGATGTTGTCGCGTTACCTGATGATCTACGGTTGCTCGCTGATTATGGTCATTTTGCCGCTTTGGCGAACCGCCTATTCCTCCTTCGTAATAAAGGTTCTTGGTTCGCAAAAGATTCTCTTCATTGGAGATTCCGATGTTCTTAAGCAGATTGCCGAGCGCCTGGTGGAACGACCCGAAGACGGCGCGGTGGCTTGCGGCTATCTGAAATCGGCGGTTGAGGATCCGCGCCAGCACTTAGGAATCCCCCTGCTGGGGACGATCGCCGAGCTGGAAACAGTAGTTGCCAGCCACAAGCCGGCCAAAATCATTGTGGGCATGCGCGAGCGCAGGCAACGCCTTCCGGTATTTAAGCTTTTGGACATGCGCCTTTCGGGTATTCATATCGAAGAGGCGGCACACGCTTATGAAGCCATGTTCGGCAAGATCAGCACGAAAGAACTGCGCCCTTCGCAACTGGTTTTCTCGACCGAATTGGGCCCAAGCAGTGCCAGCGTTACCATGCAAAACGTGTATTCCTTTGCCATTGCATTGATTGGGACACTGTTGGCCTTGCCCATCATGGTGGTGGTGGCCCTACTGGTGAGGCTTACATCCAGTGGCCCCATATTGCACCGGCAGACTCGCGTAGGCTTGAAAGAGGAGGTCTTTACTGTATATAAATTCCGCTCCATGTACCAGGATGCGGAAGCACGCACCGGCGCCGTCTGGGCGTCCAAAAACGATCCCCGCATCACGCGGATTGGCAAGTATTTAAGACGCTACAGGCTCGACGAGTTGCCGCAGTTCTTTAACGTGCTGCGCGGCGACATGTCCATGGTAGGTCCCAGGCCTGAACGGCCGGAGTTCACCAAGACCTTATCGGAGCAGATTCCCTTTTACCGTCAGCGCCTTTGCGTCAAACCTGGGCTTACTGGCTGGGCTCAGATCAACCACAAATACGGCGACACGATGGAAGACACCAACACGAAGTTGGAATATGACCTCTATTACATCAAGCACATCAGCTTGTCGTTGGACGTCTACATCCTGCTGAATACCGCCAAGATTGTCATCCTGGGCCGTGGCGCTCAATAGCGGCACAGCAATTTACCGCACTCTTGCCAACTTCCGGGGTATAATCATTCTCATGCGAATGGCTTTTTCAGCCTCGGTAATTGTTAGCGCCCTGGCAGGCATTGTTCAGGCACAGCCCCCCAGCCCAATCAGCTCCACCGTCAACGAAGTCATTGTTCCAGTGACGGTGACCGACGACAAGGGGCGGTTCGTGTCCGATTTGGATCAAAAGGACTTCCGGATCTTCGATCAGGGCAAAGAGCAGAAGATCTCGTTCTTTACGCGCGAACGTAATCAGCCTGTAGTCGTGGGCTTCCTCCTGGATCTTTCCAACTCCAGCCGCCTGCATTGGAAAGTTTACCAGGAAGCGTCGCAGGAGCTCGTCCTCACCTTGCTGCCGAACGACAAACGTTACTCTGGCTACCTCATCAGCTATGGCAACGACGCGGAACTGGCCGTCAACACAACCTCTGTCCCCGATTCGATTACGGAAAAGATCCGCAAACTGAAACCGGGCGGCGGCGCTGCTCTGTACGATGCCATTTACATGGCCTGCACCTCGCGCAATCTGGTGAAGGGCGAACCCTACGAACCACGGCGCGTGATTGTGGTGATCGGCGACGGGCACGACAACGCCAGCAAGAAAAGCCTCGAAGAGGTCCTGGAAATCGCACAGCGCAACCTGGTTACAATCTATGGCGTGTCGACGGTGGCCTTCGGCTTCAACAGCGAAGGCGAGAAGAACCTCACCCGCCTGACCAGTGAAACTGGCGGCCGCGTGGAATACCCGCTTCAGGGCCTATACAAAGATGTATCCGGATACCTCTCCACCCCGTCCGACGAAGGCAACTATGCTCTCAAGGTTGGCACCGGCGGCTACGCCTCGGAGATCTCCAACGGCATGATCCGTGCAGTATCCAATATCGCGGGGGAAGTCACCACACAGTATATTCTGCGCTACAATCCGGAAAACAGCGATACAGCCAAAGTGTTTCGCAGGGTGCGCGTGGAAGTGGCGCTGCCCAACGTCAAGGTTCGAGCGCGGGAAGGTTATTACCCCTATAGCCCGGAAGTGAGACCAGGCAAGAAATAATTTCTCATACCGGCCACAACTGCTCCGATGAGTTAAGCGAATGCCCTCAAAAGCAACCATCCTCACTCCCAAACAGGCCATCTGCGCCTACCTGGAAGTTGCTTTGCCCGGTCTACCTGTCCGCAACGCAGGAGTCATGCTGCTCGATCCGGCAACGGACGAACTGCATTTCAAAATTCGCCGGGATTGGGACGCGATCGCTCCGGAAGACGCCGATATTCTGGAAGAACTCTCCGATGACATTGCCCGCATGGTAGCCAAAATGGGTGGCAAGGCTTTTCTGGAATACATGGAAAGCACGCTATCCAACATTCTGCGCATCTCCGAACGGGAAACCATCGTCGCCGCGAATTTTCCAGCCAGGCTGGAGCGGCTTTACCGCGAAAACGTAGAAGCAAAGGTGCTTCCTTTCCGCACCCATCTTCCCCTCACCACACTGCGCGCAGCCGCCGGCGGATTGAGCGAAGAGCATGCAGTGAGTGAATCCTCCGAAGACTGGATCGAGGTCCCCTCGGGCATCCGGTTGCGCGAAGGAATGTTCGTCGCCCGCGTGCAGGGCCGCTCGATGGAACCGCTGATCCCCGATAACAGCCTGTGCATCTTCGACGGCAGAATGGTTGGCGGCTCGCGCACCCACAAATACCTTCTCATTCAAAAGTTGACCCGCTTCGACAACACCTCTCAATTCACGGTCAAAGAATACTCCAGCATCAAAAAGACCGGCGAAGACGGATCGTGGGAACATGAAACCATCCGCCTCAAACCGCTCAACCCGGATTTCGAAGCGTGGGACCTTACGCCAGGAGAGTTCCGAGTCCTGGGCGAATTCGTAGCCGTCCTCCCCGAATCCGAATAACAATACATTCACGCAAAGCTAAAGAGTTTTTCTTGGGCCTTCCTTGGCCTTCTCTGCGGTACTTTGCGCCTTTGCGTGAGACCGCCTTTGTTTGGGCGTTCCTAAAACGTTCTCACGCCAAGCCGCGAAGCCGCAAAGAAAAACCGAAGAAAAGCCACAAGTTTATCCCAACCACTCAGATCCGCACGCTCCACACGAACCCTTCAATCTGATATATGATATCCCCAGCTCCAGGGAGGAGCCAATCATGCGAGCACCCATCGCCACGTTAGCACTCTTGTTGTGCCTCAGCATCAGCACATTCGCCCAGGACACTCGCGGAGCCATCTCTGGAAAAGTCTTTGACCCTGCCGGTTCGCTCGTCTCCGGTGTCCCGGTTACCATCACCAATATCGACACCAACAACTCCGTGCCTCTGGTTACCAATTCGAGCGGCTACTACGAGGCTCGCCTGCTGCAATCGGGCAATTACCGCGTCATCGCCGAAGCGCCCGGGTTCAAGAAATCCGTTCGCAACGGACTCGCCGTGGGTCTCGGCGAAGAGATCGCCATCGACTTCAAACTCGAAGTGGGCTCTGTCAACGAATCCGTGATGGTCACCGCAGAGGCGCCCGTGCTCGAAAGCGATTCCGTCTCCACCGGTCGCGCACTCACCACGCGCGAACTGATGGACCTGCCCGTCATGACCAACAACATCGTGCTGCAAGCAATGCTCGCCCCCGGCGTGCAGAGCCCCGGCACCACGCAGTTCCTCTCGCAGGGTTACATCGGCGGCAGTTCCACCAGCTACTACGCCCCGGGCAACGTAGGCGGTAACGAGTGGTCCATGGACGGCCAGCCCAACAACGGTCTCAACCGCAACACTGCCTTTACGCCGTACACAGATATGGTGGCCGAATTCAAAGTCGAAACCTCAAATTTCGACGCCAGCTTCGGCCACTCCACCGGCCTCAATATTCAGATGTCCACCAAGTCCGGCAGCAACCAGTTGCACGGCACCGCAACGGAACAATACTGGAATACGCGCTGGAACGCCGCACCGTTCTTCGTCAAGCAGAACTACTACTCGACCATCGCCGGCTATCTCGCCGCGGGCAACAACGCGGCGGCCGAGGCGCTGGCCAACTCGCCCAAAACCGCTGGCGGCCACTCCAACAACTTCGGCGCAACATTGGGCGGCCCGGTCGTCATTCCGAAACTCTTCAACGGCCGCAACAAGCTGTTCTTCTTTTTCAGTTTCGCGGGCGTGCGTGACCGGCAACCGGCGCGGCCCACGGACATCAACGACATAGTGCCCACCGCACTCAACCGTACCGGCAACTTCTCAGACCTGTTGCCCTACGGCGCGCAATACACGGTCTACGATCCGCTGACCATCAAAGCCGACGCCGCGCGTGCCACGCACTTCATTCGCACGCCCTTCCCCAATAACACCATCCCACTCAGCCGCGTCGGCAACCCGGCCTACAACTTCGTCAACAGCCACCTGCCTCTGCCCAACAACGGCACCAACCCTACCGGCATCAACTTCCTTGCCGCCGGCCAGGTGGATAACGACAACTACAACGCGCTCAACCAACGCACCGACTATAACATCAGTGAAAAAGACCGGCTATTCTTCCGGTGGAACTGGAGCCACTATGTGGAATACTACGGCGACTATACCTACACTGGCCTCATGTCCGCCGACGACACGCGCCAGAACTTGAGCGGCGTCATCAACTGGACCCACATCTTCACCGCCAGCACCGTGCTCGACGTGGCCGTCAGCGCAAACAACTGGTTCCAGCGCCTCTACAACAGCGGCCTCACCGCTTACAAGCCCAGCGACTTCGGCCTGCCCGCCTACATGGACCAGCAATGTAAAGACCACGCCGATTGCAGCATGCCGGTCTTCGCTCTTCCGGGCTACGCGCTGTATACCAGCAATACGATTGGCCGTCCGCTGGCCAGCTACCCGCGCGTTCGTTCGCAAGGCATCAAGTCGAACCTCTCGCACGTCGCCGGCCGCCACACGTTCCGCGGCGGTATTGATTTCCGGGAACATGTCCGCAACGACATCGGAGCCAACGGCAACTCCTCTGGCAATTTCAACTTCGCCAACAACTACGTGCGCAAGGACGACGATGGCAACTCGCCTGCCGCGAGCATCGGCCTCAGTTGGGCGTCGTTCATGCTCGGCATCCCGACATCGGCATCGGTCGATAACAACGCCAGCATCTCCGAAATCAACCCTTACTATGGCTGGTACGGGCAGGATACATGGCGCGTGCGCAACAACCTCACCATTACGCTCGGGCTGCGCATGGAATACGAAATGGGCCCGCATGAACGCTACGACCGCGCGCTGACATACTTCGATCCGAAGATCCAACTTCCCATCACCGCGCTCGCCCAATCCGCCTATACCGCAAAACCTGTGCCGCAAGTGCCGGCCATCAGTGTTCTCGGGGGCAATGTTTATGCAGGTCTCAACGGTGCCCCGCGCCGTCTGTGGCGGAACGAACTTATGTGGCTGCCACGCGCTTCCCTGGCCTGGCAACCGGCCCGCAAGTGGGTGGTTCGCGGCGGCTACGGCATTTACTACGACACGCTCAATGTCATGAACGAAGCGGCCAACCAGTCCGGCTTCTCACGCTCCACTTCCACCACCATCAGCAACAACTTCGGCCAAACCTGGGCCGTCGGCAACCCCGCCGCCGGTATCTCGCCTCTGACGGATCCATTCCCCGTCCGAGCCGACGGCACGCGATTCAATCAGCCGTTCGGCAACTCGTTCGGATCCATGTATCAGGTGGGCCAGGGCTTCACATTCACCCCCTACGAACGCGAGCATCCACGCGTACAAAAGTGGCGCGCCGGCTTCCAATATCAATTGGGATCGGACTCGCGCGTGGAGATCTCCTACTGGGGCCAATACTCCGACCGCATCGGCATCACCAAAAAGCTCGACTCTCTGCCGGGCGAAAACTGGAACAGCACCAACCAGCGCAACAACACCATCTCCGGCAACCTGAACGCCAACGTGACAAGTCCGTTCTATCTGCCCAACTTCGTATCGCTGCAAAGCTCGAATCCAACGCTCTATAACCAGATGAGCACCCTCGGCTTCTTTACCAGTTCCACGGTGCAGCTGAACCGGCTGATGCGCCTCTATCCGCAGATGAACGGCCTGAACGAAGCCAATGCACCCTTCGGCACCGGCACGATCAAAGCCGTGGAAGCGAACTATTCCAAACGCATGGGCAAGGGCCTGAACCTCAACGCCAGCTTCACCTGGATGGACCCGCGCCAGGCGACAATCTACAGCAACGAGTTCGACGCTAACCCTACCTCGTATGGCAGCAACAACGGACGTCCTCGCCGCCTGACCCTGAGCGGTATCTATGAAATGCCCTTCGGCCCCAACCGCCGCTTCTTCCAGCACGGGCCCGTGGCGTGGCTAATCGGCAGTTGGCAGATGGCGGCCACTTACCAATACCAGCCCGGCGACCTGCTCAACTTCGGCACTAACGATTTCTATTACGGCAGCCTCAATGGCCGCGACATGGCCGCCGCGATCAACAAAGGCTCGTTCAATCTCGACCAGTGGTTCAACACCACAGCTCCCTTCGAGCGAACGGCCGCCAACGGTCCGGCGAACTATCAAACGCGCATCCTGCCGCAGTACATTGACGGCGTGCGCGGCGACAAGATGAGCGTCGTCAACATGAACCTGCGCCGCGACTTCAACATCCGCGAACGGCTCAAACTGCAACTCCGTCTTGACGCATTGAACCTGCAAAACCGGTCGCAATTCAGCGACCCGGACACCAACCCGTTCAACTCCACCTTCGGCAAAGTTCCCGGCCAGACCAACTCCGTAAACCGCTTTTACGACATCCAGATGAGGATCCAATTCTAACCATGAAAACCAATCGAAGAGCCTTTCTGCAATCTCTGACCGCAGCGGCCGGAGCAGGCCCGAAACTGGCCCATGCCGCGCTGCCCAAAACGAAGATCACGAAAGTAAAGATCTACAAGCCGCCAAACCACAATGCGCTGTTCAATCAGAGCAACATGATCGTCACCGTGGAAACCGACGCCGGAATCACCGGCATCGGAGAAGGCGGCGCGAAGGACACACTGGAACAGTGCGCCGGTACCTTGATCGGGCAGAACCCGTTCAAGATCGAAGCCCTGTGGCAGGAGATGTACATCGCCTGGTTCTATCCTCCAGGCCGCGAAAAGATCCACGCGCAGGGCGCGCTCGATCTCGCCCTGTGGGACATCAAAGGCAAAGCGCTCGGGCTGCCCGTCCATCAACTGCTGGGCGGCACGGTGCGCAATCACTGCGAATGCTACGCGACAGGTGGGGGCGGCGGTGGAGGCGCCCGTCTCAGCCTGAAGGAGCGCGCTACCGCCACTATTGAAGCCGGTTATCGGGCATTCCGTTTCGGCGCAGGCGACACGCAACAAGGCAAGGAGTTCAACACGCACCAGAAGGTCCGCCAGGTGGCCGCCGACTGCAAACAGGTGCGCGAAGGCGTGGGCAAAGACGGCGACTGGTGCATCGACTTCCACCAGCGCTTCGACCTGAACGACGCCATGCGCGCCTGCAAGATGATCGAGGAGTTTGAGCCGTACTTTGTCGAGGACCCAGTGCGCGACGAACACGCCCGCCAGGACCTGCCCAAGCTCCGACAGATGACCAACGTTCCGTTAACGCACGGCGAAGAGTGGGGCCAGCGCTGGGACTTCAATACGCTGATCGAAAACCACGACATCGACTACATAAGGGCCACGCTGCCAAACGTTGGCGGCATCACGGAGATGATGAAGATCGCGGCGATCTGCGAGACGCACGCCGTCGGAATCATTCCGCACTTCACCGGCCCCGTGGCCACCGCCGCGCTGGTGAACTGCTTGTCCACGTTCTCCGGGCCAGTGATCATGGAATACAACTACGGGGGGAGGCCGATCAACTATCTGCCTGAGTGTCTCGACTTCGGCAAAGGTAAGGCTCTGACCAACGACCGTCCGGGGCTTGGGGTGACTGTGGACCTGAAGCAGATGACGCTGGTGGGCGAAATCTCCGAGCCTGGCCGCAAAAATGTCTATTTCCGCCCGGACGGGTCGCTTACGCATTGGTAAGTGGGGCCCGGCCGGCGCTGCCGGCCTGGCTTCATAGTGTTTTCGATCCGTTAGGGCAGAAACCTGAGAAAAAAAATGCAAATAATCCATTAAAAATAACTTTTTCAACAGCCCATTTCTCTGATTATAAATGAGTTGATACCTGCACAGGTTTTGCTCAGGTTTTGGCTGGATTGTGGTCGCGGATTTTCGTATTTTTTGACATCTTTTCAGCTCCTCTTTGCGCCCCGCCGTGCAGAGGCCGCGGGGTGGCGATTCTTGTTCGCCAGTCTGTTTTTATCACGGCCGGTGCGGAACTGTGCCTGCGCGATTGGCTAAACAGTTGGGAATACGGCAAAAATTTAGTTTCTGGGGCGGTGATCGACTTGGTCACTTCGTTCGATTGGATGATCGCAACGCTTCCCCCATTTTGAATCCATTACAGAGCGCGAGAGCGATTCCACTCTTCGCCAGTCGAAAGTGACCATCCAGGGTCATTTTCGCCAACTACGGTCAGGTACCACATGCACGTGTGAGCCGATAGCAGCGGGAAGGCTTGCTAATTACCGAAGCCCGTCGAATCCCAAAATAGAATATTGTCGGGACTGACCGCGTTGGCTGGCCCGGAGCCCTACCCATGTTGACAAACTATGTTATGATCCCATTACTATTATGCCAAGTTACCACGCCATGTTCGCGTATCTCCTTCTTGACGGAGTTATCGACTGTAACGGGTCACGATCTTTCCCCCTTCAATTCTCAGATTGTTTCCCTTCGATCATAGTGTCTGGATTGAGGACGATTAGGAGCGCCCTTCGGGCGGTCTTCGCGTTTAAGTGCCCAAGGCCGTGCTCCAGCGCTTC
>CAIRSA010000186.1 GCA_903881085.1 uncultured Acidobacteriia bacterium | reverse complement strand
GGAAGTTGGGGATGCTTAACCGTTTTGGGGAGCGAGAAGGCTGAGATGGTGTCGCGTAGGGCAAACCACGGGACAGACAGCCAAATTCCGGCAAACATCGCCGGAAATTGGTGTCAGGCCCCGGTTTGCAGCGCCTGCGCGGATTGCTCCCCCCAAAACGGATAAGCACTCGGAAGTTGGGCCAGTTGCATGCGGTACCCGTGGAGCTTGCTACAATAGTAGGTTTGGACAAATCATGAGTAATATTATCGTTCTAGGCGCGCAGTGGGGTGACGAGGGGAAAGGGAAGATGGTGGACCTCTTCTCGGAAAAGTTCGACATCGTCGCGCGATATCAAGGGGGCCACAATGCGGGCCACACCGTCTTTATTGGCGAGAAGAAGTTTGTCTTAAAGCTGATTCCGAGCGGCATTTTGCGCCCTGGGGTTCAGGCCATCATCGGCAACGGCGTGGTGGTTGATCCGGGCGCACTGGTGCAGGAGATGGACATGCTGATCGCGGCGGGCATCGCCGTTGACGGCCATCTGCTGGTGAGCAATCGGGCGCACGTGATCTTCCCGTTTCATCGCATGATTGAGAAGGCTTCGGAGAGCCGCACGGATCGGGCGGCCATCGGCACTACATCGCGCGGCATTGGGCCAACGTATGAAGATAAGATCGCGCGGCGCGGCATTCGCGTGGCGGATCTGATGGACAAGGCGCGCTTCGGCGATCTGTGCAAGTTGCTGGCTGCCGATAAGGCGGCGCTGCTGGGCGAGCCCGTGGATGCGGCGGCTATTCAAGCTGAATACGAAGGCTATGCGGACCGGTTGCGTCCGCTGGTTTGCGATTGCGCTTACACACTGTCCGTGGCGATGAAGGCCGGCAAGAGTGTCCTCTTCGAAGGTGCGCAGGGTACGATGCTCGATATCGACCATGGAACCTATCCGTTTGTGACATCGTCGAGCGCTGCTGCCGGTGGGGCTTGCACAGGCACTGGTGTGCCGCCGACGAAAATCGATGGCGTGATCGGCGTTTCGAAGGCTTACATCACGCGCGTTGGCGGTGGACCTTTCGCAACCGAGGCGCATGGCGAAGCGGGAGAACGAATACGGAAAGCTGGCAATGAGTTCGGCGCCGTGACGGGCCGTCCGCGGCGTTGCGGTTGGTTCGATGCGCCGCTGCTGCGCTACACGGCGGCGGTGAACGGATTCGATTCGATGGTGATCACCAAGGTGGACGTGCTGGATATGCTGGACGAGATTCCAGTTTGCACGGGCTACAAGATCGACGGCGAGTTGGTGGAATCGATGCCGGCTACGGTAGACGGGCTGGAGAAGATCGAAGCGGTCTATGAGATGCTGCCGGGTTGGCGGACATCCACTCGCGGGGCTTCTTCGGTTGATGAGCTACCTGTGAATGCGCGGAACTATCTGTCGTTCCTGGAAGAGCAGTCGGGCGTTGAAGTGGGCTGCGTTTCAGTGGGTCCGGAGCGGAACGAGACGATGGTGGTTAAGGGTTCGCGGCTAGAGAAGCTGATCGGGTAAGAGGGGGGAGGCAAATTACCTACCCCACCTTGTTTTCGGGCTTTATTTAAGCACCGAAAGGAGGTTGTCGAGAACCCAGGTCTCGCCAATGAATTTTCAGTCGGCCTATCTAAACTGCTACGAGGAGTGGTACAAAGCACTGGGCTCGGAATAACCTTTGGTGCACACTATTGCCCTGCACAGAAGAGGAATGGAACGCCGGCCCTTTTTACCGAAAGGCAATCGAACTTAACCTAATCGGCGCGTCGCGCAATCATCCGAGTATGAAGGTTCATGCTGAAGAGGCATGCAAGAAGCTGAAAGGTAACCTCCAGACATCCTGACCTCGACGAGGAATTGGGCCGGAAAATGGAAATTCTATTGATCTCGAAGAACCGCTGGCTAACGTGCTCGGCTCGGTGAGCAGCAGGCAACCGCTAACCGAGCCGCGCGCGTTAGTAAGCGGTTTTGGCTCCTGCTATTTTCCTTCGAGATCAGGATGTCTGAAACTTGTGCAGAAATAAATGTCGGCGGCCAACCGCTTACATGAGGATTTCCCCGTGATTTATTGCCGCTGGGCCTGCCCGGGCATTTGAGGTTTCGATGATATCGGCGCAGTTGCTTGGGGCTTTTATCCGAGAAGGAGCAGTTGAACACATCTGGAAAAGGTATCTACAACATTTGGCATCGGTTGCATGCAACGTGCTCGTCACCTGCCGGGTGACTCGCATTGCAGGCGGTATCTCGTGGGGCAAACTGGGGACAGCCCGCATGATTCCGGCAAAAGACGCCGGAAACATGTAGGCAGTCCCCAGTTTGCGCAGTCTCGCCACCCATCCGAATTTGCCGTTGACTGCTCTATTTATTGGTAAACTTTAGGAAGCCGGGGCTAGGATCGATCGAATCGGAAGCAAACACCTTCACATTACGTGAAGCCGTTCATAAACTCGAGGAAATTCTCAAAGTTGACGAGGCAAATTCGATTCATTAAATGGCCGCCACCATTTCCGCACCCGGCGCCTCCTGCAACAACCCCCAAACGCCTGCGTCGCACGGTTGAACTTCTTCCGCCGCCGGCGAATCGCGCACTCAGTTCGAGCAAAACAAGGTAGAATCGAATCAGGCCATTGACACTATGTCGGAACAGACACAACAACCTTCGCTTGAACAACGCCTGAACGCGCTGGCTGAAAGCACCGCGTTTACGCTGAAGGTGCATACGGACATGATGATGTCCATCGATACCAAGCTGGAAAGCATCGCCACCGATCTGCAAGAACTCACCGCCAATTCCAAGCGCGACGCCGAAAGCATACGCGCCCTGGCCCGAATCGCCGAGATCCACGAGCGCCGCCTATCGGACATCGAAGGCGACGAACAGCCGCATTAGTGTTTTGCCCTGAACGGGCCTGAAGGCTCACGCTTCCTGAAGTATGCACTGCGGATCGAAGCACTAACCTAATGCCGCAACCATTTCCGCCCCCGGCTCCTCCTGCAATAGCCCCAAAAAAGCCTGTGTCGCCCGGTTGAACTTCTTCCGCCGCCGGTAAATGATCCCCAGCGGCCGCTCCAACCCCGGGGCAACCAGCGGCACGGCCACAATCCGCCCCATCTCCACCTCGGCCCGCAGAATCCGCGCCGGCACAATGCTCAAGCCCGACCCTAAGGCCACCGCTTCCTTGATCATCTGCAGGTTATCGAAATGCAAGGTCTGGTTCGCTTCCACATTGTGCTTGCTAAGTTCGAAATAGACACTGCCCGATTCGCTCAAATCCATTGGCCGCGCATTTCAATTCAATGAATAACCTCAAAAGTTGAAGATAAAGATTGACAAGTCGTTTTTTTTTTGCGCATAATTGATTCCGGTATCTGACGGTGTAGGATCGTCTCAAAGGAGCCAATCTTGATGTTCTCTTTCCGCCAACGGCAGTTTATTCGGTGTTGGTTGTTCTTCTCAGCATTTATTCCTTCCGCATTGTCCCAGAATACCGCCGCCCTTTCCGGCATCGTCACGGCCCAAGACGACGGCAAGCCCATCGCCGCCGCCATCGTCCAGGCGGTTCGCTCCACACCCATACCTGCCGTTGCTTTCAATACTGTTTCGGCTGCCAACGGCTCTTTTTCCTTCTCGAAAATGCCCGCTGGCACCTACAGGCTCTGTGTGCAAGCGCAGGGGACGGCATTTCTCAATCCGTGCGATTGGGATTTAGGTCGCAACTCGTTGAAGAGCCCTATCGCTCCCTCAGGAACAACTGCCGCAAATGAAGTCATTATTGCCGCCGCGCAACAACGCGCGAACTTCGCACTGAAAGTAAAGAGAGGAACGGTGGTGCAAATCAACCTCAATGACTCGGGCCAATTGGCAGCCGCCTCCGCGTCCCCCTCAGCGCCAGGGGTCGGGAAAGGCGCTCCGCACGTGATGCTGGGTGTGATTGTTCCCGGCGGATTGATCCGGCCACTTACGCAAGTCAGCAAGAGCGCGGCCAGTTCCGTGCACCAAGCCGTCATCCCCTTCGATACTCCCGTCAAACTCTCCGTTTACAGCGGACAACTGCAACTCGCACATGAAGACGGCAAGCCCATTGCTGAAAAAGGCGACGCCATCGATATCTCGCGCAAGACTGGATCGCCCGTGCCCAAACCCGTGGTGGTCAACATAACCGGACGGAAGCCCTGATATGTGGAGCTGCATAGCGAAAGCCTGGAGAGCGCAAATGGAATATCATGGATTCAGTGAGAAACACTGCCAGCAAACTGTCCGCTGTTTTTGTTTATTAATGGCGATAGCATTCATTTCAGCCGCCGGGCTATTGGCGCAGCCGACGGTTTCGTATAGCGCGAACGGAGGGACCGCGACTGTCCAGAGCTTCACCGTTACGGCTTCGAGCACGGCGGGCGCTGGCAATATCCAGTCCGCCTATATGCTCTTTAACTGGGGTCTTGATGGCTATAATGCGTGTTATTTTGTTTACTTGCCAGCCGGGAATTGGCTTTACCTGATGGACGACGCTGGCAATTGGATGGCTCCTGGAAATCCAGGATCGCCAATGCCTTCCGGGTTGCCACTGGCGAACAGCCAATGCAGCATTGATGTTGCTTCGACTACGGTCGCGCTTTCCGGAAACGACTTGTCAGTCACGCTTCCGGTCACATTCTTGCCTGCCTTTCCCGGAACCCAGCAGGTTTGGGTTGCGGGCATTGACAACAGCGGCATCTGTTCTTGCTGGCAACAGTTGGGGACGTGGATTTCGGGGACGGCTTCATCCACACCTCCCTCTGTGGGCATACCCTCGCCACCCAGCGGCAATGGATGGTCTACGACCTTAACTTACAACCTCTCCGACGTGAACGGTGGCCGCTATATTGAGCGGACGTATATTTTGTTGAACGACACTTTTAATTGGATCAACGCCTGCCACCTGGTGCAATACCGGTCGTCCAACGAGCTTTATTTGTTGGATGACGGAGCGGACGCCTGGTTCGGACCGATTCATCCTGGGTCCCTGACGGACCCACCATTCATTGAGAACCACCAATGCAGGGTGTATACCTCAGGATCGGGCCTGACTGTGACTGGTGTTAACTTGGCGCTGGCATTGCGAATAGACTTCAAGTCGAGCTTTGCAGGCCAGCGATATGGTTGGGCCTTTGGGTACGACCACGCTAACGTTGGCTCAGGTTGGGCGCCGGCCGGCAGTTACAATGTGGTTCCAATCAGCGTCTCTGTTTCGCCGCAGTCGGTGCAGTTGGCTGGCAATCAGACGCAGCAGTTTACTGCGAGTGGCAATGGAACGACCAACGCTAACGTGGTTTGGATGGTCAGCCCGACCAATGCCGGCACAATTACTTCCGGCGGCCTTTACACAGCACCGACAAACGCTGCCCTTGGCAGCAATCCCACGATCACTGCAACCAACACTGTGGATCCGAGCAGTTCCGGCTCTGCCACTGTTAACCTGACGGTGGACTTTTCTGTTAACCAGCCGTCTGCCGTGGAAGTATTGGCCGGAGGGCAGAAATACTCATCTGTAAGCGTTAATGCTATCAATGGCTTTAACGCACCCATGTCATACAGTTGGGTCAATCAACAATCATGGCCTGCAGGCCTCTCCGCAAGCATTGCACCCAACGGTACGATTACGATCGGCGCGGCTGCGAATACCCCCGAAAGTCCATACCCATACACGCTCGCATTTGTCGCGACCGGCGGAGGAATTTCGCACCCTGGCGGCGTGAACGTGACTGTTATTCAAACCTTGAGTGTTTACGCTTCCACTACCCCATCGGCAGTGCCGTCGTCAACTACCGCGGTGGCCGCAACAATCACGGCTTGGGTAAGAGGAGGAAAACCGCCATTCACCTACGAGTGGCCAGCGCCTAGGCAGCAGAATTCAACAGCTAGAAGCTTATCAAATTCCTTCTCTTTCATGCCAACCGGTTTTGGCACCTATAATCAGGTTTATGTCAGAGTAACGGACAGCAGCATTCCTCCTCAGGTATTTGCGGAAGGTGTAACCTTACCAGTCGTTATCACAGCGGACTACTCCGCAAGTGCAACCACGGCTTTGACAAATGCTGGCAACCAGACATCGGCTGCCACTGTATCCACGATTGGTTTGAACGGCTTTAATGGGGCGGTGTTATTCACTTGGGTGAATCAAACGGAATGGCCGCTGGGATTGACGGCGACACTCCCAGCCGCACAGCAACTGTCCAATGGGGTTACCACCGCTTCATCGGCGTTTTCGATAACTACCAGGGACTACACGCCTGGTGGAACCTATTTTCTTAAGCTAAGGCCGTTTAGCTCATCGAACATATCAACGCGCCTAGACCTTACAATCGCGGTTACCGTGAACAAGTCGACGGATTTCTTTGTCTCCTCGGCACCAGCTTCGAAGACCATCGGCCAGGGAGATTCAGCAACATCAACTATTATCGTCAATGGCGGATATACTGGTGCAGTGAACCTAAGCGTTTCTGGCTTGCCGCAATACACTACTGCGGTTTTCAATCCATCGACTCTCGGAGGCTCTGGCGCTACAACCTTGATGCTCGCGACCTCCGCGAACACACCTGTTGGTACTTTCCCAATCACGATAACGGCACTCGGACAGTGGACGTATCGTACTACATCATTCTACTTGACCGTCAACGCGCCAATGCCAGCCACGATGAACGAACCAAGTTCTGGGCCGCTGCTTTACGACTCGTCCACCAATTACAGTGCTACATTCGCCTGGTCGAATGGTTATGGCGTTTCGCAGTTCCGCCTCTCTCTTACTTCTTCGCTGGGGCAGACCGACTATGTGATTGCAAATTCCGGCCGACTGCAATCGAAGTCTGTGCCGCTGCCTGGCCTCGGCCCTCTGACAGTTACGCTGAGTTCGTTAATTGGAGGCACATGGCAATCGAATTCCTACTCCTACCAAGTTGTTGCGCCCGCAGGGCAGCCGGTCAATGGCAAAGTGAAGCCCGCGATTCTGCCAGCGCCCCCTACTTCTTCTGACTATTCTCTGCCTAACGACGGTTCCGCTCACGGATTAGGACCATGGCTAGCATATGCATCCACAATTAGTGGAGGAGTTGTAACGGATACTCCTTATCTCCGTTCCGACGTAAAACCTTGCACGATGCTTGGCCCATTTTCGAAGTCGGCGAACGTCAGCCCTAGCGCTTACTACAGTGGGAATCTCGTCGACTATGTCTTCGACTTAGGACTGATTCTAAGCAGTGCAGTAGTTCCAGGCGATTACAGTATCTCATGTGTTCTTAATGGTGACATCAACCACCCCGTGGTTGCAGATCAACAGATAACTGTGTACGATGCAACTCCTGCTATTGATCTGGTCTTTCAGAACGAGCCGGATATCCAGGGCCAACCTTTTTACGTGGACGTTTATGGTAGAAGTTTTGGCTCATTGCCAGGCGCATTGACGGTTTGCAGTTCAGACCCGAATCATCCAACTTTGCCATGTAGTCAGGCTCAGGAAATCTCGGTCTGTTTGCCGCTTAGTAATGGAAATCAGAACCCTCTCTGTCCGGAAGCCATATGGGAATTCCTTGCGGGCTCAAACTCAACACAGTACCACATAAAGGCATTGATAACTCCGGATGATCCGAGCCACGTAGCGTCCTATGACGTCGCGGTAACCTCTAAGGGTGCCAATGGGCAGACTTTTAAGCCAGGGCAGCGGAGCGGGGATGCCAGCGCCACAAGTCCGCTTAGCAAGCGGCATGGAACGCTTGGAACGGGGGTGCAACCGGTGATGATTTTTGTAATACATGGTTTGGGTGACACTTGGACAAGCATGCAACCACTTGCCGACGCGATCAAACTGGGGCTCACCAAAGGTCAGATAGTTGATTACACTTTTAACTATCAAGTGTCAAATTTAGGTGCTTGCAAACCGATCGGTGGCCTGTTCGGAGTCGCCGCTGACTTAGCGGCGTTTGTTACAAACAAGACGCTGCAATTTCCACGGCGAAGAGTGGCCTTTGTTACCCATAGTTTGGGTGGCATCATTGTTCGGGATATGCTTGCTGAAAATATGCTTACCATTACGGCAGGTGTCCAGGCTCCGAAAGTCGTAGGGTTAGCCACGCTGGGGACGCCCCACCTAGGATATCCCTATCTTCAGGACGACGGTTTCGCATTCAACTTGGCCAGGACCTTCGGTGTAAGCCAGAACATGTGCTCGAATCAAATGCAGGCTGTAGGAAGCAATATATCCGATGGCTCCTACCCGATCACTACTGCCTTTCTCAGCACGCTAGAGTCTAAATTCGACATTAGGGCATATAACAGCCAGTGGTTTGCCGCAGCAGGCCGTGCTTGCACTAATCCAACGAGGACATCATTAGTCTCATTTCCTGCGGTGACGAATGGATGCAGAGTTGATGGTGCAGGAAATGCTAACAATGATGGGTTGGTGTGTGATGATAGCGCGAGGTTGTCTTACCCTTCTACGAGTTTAACGCCATCTATTACTTGGTATGATTCCATTCCGGCCTATCAGCACTATCCTGATATGGGGAGCCACATACTTAATGTGTTGTGCCCGACAATTCCATTCGCCCTCTCGATTCACAGCCCACTTGTTGGCAGTCCGCTCTATAATGCTTTGACGGAGTTTCTCGATGCGCTATAAATCAATCTTGTTTCTAACCATGTTCTTGTACCCAGGGCCATCAGTTTGTCTACAACAGCAGGTTGTAAGTGTGACTTCGCTCCTGCAGCGCTCTGATTCGGAGTTGCATTTGTATGTCGAGCAATATTTAGATGACAAATCCCCGTTGTGGTACCTTGATCGAAAAGGGAATAAGACTGTCGATATCGATTTACTTGTGATTCTGGCTAGGGCGAAGCCTTGGGTACTGCCGATATTGGAGAAACGATTGGGCGAGTGGATGATCGATCAAGATGCAAACAAGCACCTGATCCGACCACTCTCAATTGCCATTGCGGACGAAGGAAGCAAGAGAGGCCTTGATGCGATTGGCCGACTCTTTGCTGGCCACCCTGAGGAACCAATGCTAGTGAGGATTGCGTTGTTGTCTGGGTTTGATTACCCATTTCACAATCATTACAGCTTGTGGTATCACGCCCTTGATTTTCAAAACGGGGTTGTGCGGGAGTTGGCCGAGAAAATGTTGGGTGAGATGGTTTCAGACGGATCAGAGCATAGACTGACCAAATGGGCAGAGGCTTTGTTAGATCGATATGGTCATCCACCTAACGAGTTGGAGTTTCTCACCGACCCGCTTGTTAAGCTCGCATGGTCGCACGACCGAGCGAATGCGAGCGAGATTCAGCGAAAGTTGTCAGTATTAACTAACGAAATTGCCAAGAAGCGCAAAGGCGGCGTTCAGAAGTAGCTATTTGGCTTGCAAAGGAATTATCCCTTTCACCACTCTCCTTCTGAGTTAGCAGAAGGCTGTCCCGCACAGAAGTAAGCTGCTATGACAGTGCCGATCTCGCAGCTTCCTGATTCAGAATAGCAGGAACGTGTTCTTGCATTTGTGAGGGCGAAAGTTTCAGCGCGACAGCCTTAAGTTGATGATAGAGACGATCCTAAGATAAGTAACTTAGTCCTCCTAGGCAAATTCAAGACATCGGCCATTCCGATGCTTGTGGACCGAGCCCCTGAATTGTCCAGTGAAGGTGTTACTTTCGGCCAATAGAAATCGTAGAGAAGCAGGACACTCGCTAGGCCTGAGCGAGCAAATCCGATTCCTTAACCAGCCGCAACCATCTCCGCCCCCGGCTCCTCCTGCAACAATCCCAAAAACGCCTGCGTCGCCCGGTTGAATTTCTTCCGCCGCCGGTAAATGATCCCCAGCGGCCGCTCCAACCCCGGGGCAACCAGCGGCACCGCCACAATCCGGCCCATCTCCACTTCGGCCCGCAGAATCCGCGCCGGCACAATGCTCACGCCCGACCCCAGCGCCACCGCTTCCTTGATCATCTGCAGGTTATCGAAATGCAAGGTCTGGTTCACTTCCACGCTGTGATCGCGCAGGAACCGGTCCACTTCGCGCCGGATCGGCAGCTCCTCATCAAAGCCAATAAAATCGGCTCCGCCAAGCTCGCTCGGCCGCAACTCCCGCGACGAAGCCAGCGGATTGCCGGGCGCAACGGCCACCACCATCTCTTCCCGCCGCCACGGAATCACTGCAATCTCTTTGGTCTGTTCGGGATAACTCACCAGTCCCAGATCCGCCTGGTCCTCTTCCACAGCTGCGTAAACCTTTTCCGGCCGCAGATATTCCACATGGAGCTGGGCATCGGGATACCGCCGCTGAAACTCGGTCTCCAAACGCGTCATCTCAGAAAGGCCAACGGAATAGATGGAGGCTACCCGCGTCATGCCTTCCACGCGCTGCTTCATCTGGCTGATGGTATCGTCGAACTCTTCCTTCTTGCGCAGTACATCCTTACACAGTTCTAGATAGATACGGCCGGCCGCGGTCAGCGTCAGCGGCCGCGTGCTGCGGTCCAGAAGCTCAATCTCAAAGGTCTTCTCCAACTCCTGAATATGTTGGCTGGCGGCGGATTGGCTCATGCCGTTCATCAGTGCTCCGCGGCTCACACTACGAGTCTGGGCCACATCTTTGAACAGCTTCAGATGATCAAAGCTCACGAAGGCTATCTTATCATAAGAACATCTTATGTCAATTGCATTACAAATTCGAATATGCTAATTTAGCATCATAAGCGGTGCGGATAGTGTGGACGGTTAGATTTCATTGGCCTAATGATGCAAGTGTGCTATACTAACCCCTAACCCCCCGTCTAGGACTTAACGATGGAATTAAACAACGCAACCGGTCTACCTAAAGCGCAAGGAATGTACGATCCTCGCAACGAACACGACAACTGCGGGCTTGGTTTCGTGGTCAATATCAAGGGCCACGCCTCGCACGACATTGTCTCCAAGGGCATTCAGATTCTCATTAATCTGACGCATCGTGGAGCTTGTGGCTGCGACCCGGATACAGGTGACGGCGCGGGTGTACTCATCCAGATCCCGCACAAGTTTTACGAGCGCGAGTGCGCCAAATTGGGCTTCACGCTGCCGCCTGCGGGTGAATACGGCATGGGGCTGGTGTTCCTGCCCGTCGAGCATACACAGCGTCTGATGGCGGAAGGTATCGTGGAACGCGTTGTCGAGGAAGAAGGCCTCTCCGTCATCGGTTGGCGCGACACGCCGATCGATGCCGATGCCATCGGTCGTGTTGCCCGCGCTTCGCAGCCCTACATTGAACAGGTATTTATTCGCCGCGGCCACGGCATGGACGAAGACGCGCTGGAGCGGAAGCTTTACATTATCCGCAAGCGCATCGACATCGAAATCCAGAAGAGCGAAATCCGCGACAAGCAGTTCTTCTACATTCCTTCGCTGAGTTGCCGCAAGGTTATCTACAAAGGACTTCTTCTCGCCCCGCAGATCGAACAGTTCTACACGGATCTTTCCGATCCGGACACAATGAGTGCGATGTGCCTGGTCCACCAGCGCTTTTCGACGAACACGTTTCCCACCTGGCCACTGGCGCACCCGTACCGTTTCATCTGCCACAATGGCGAAATCAATACGGTGCGCGGCAATGCTAACTGGATGTATGCCCGCCAGTCCGTAATGTCTTCTGACGTTTGGGGCGACGACATCAAGAAGCTGTTCCCCATTGTTGAAGCGGGCGGCAGCGATTCCGCAACGCTCGATAACGCAGTCGAATTGCTCACCCTTTCCGGCCGTAGCCTGCCGCACGTGATGGCCATGCTGATGCCCGAAGCCTGGGATGGCGATGAGACCATGCATCCGGATAAGAAGGCCTTCTACGAATACCACGCTTCCATGATGGAACCTTGGGATGGCCCCGCTGCGGTGGCCTTCACCGATGGCCGTATTATTGGTGCTACGCTCGACCGCAACGGCCTGCGTCCGGCGCGTTACCTGGTTACGCATGACGACGTGCTGATCATGGCTTCAGAAACCGGTGTGCTTCCCGTGAAGCCCGAAGACGTGAAGATGAAGGGCCGCCTGCAACCCGGCCGCATGTTGCTGGTTGATACCAACGAAAAGCGCATCGTGCCAGATGAAGAGCTGAAAGAGCGCATGTACTCGCGCCAGCCCTATGCCACCTGGCTTAAGGAACGGCAGATTAATCTCGACATGCTGCCCGAGCCGCCGCGGGTCTACACCACCGACCACAATACGGTGATCCAGCGCCAGCGGGCCTTCGGCTATACCGACGAAGACATCAAGATGATGCTCGAACCGATGGCCTCGCGCGGCGAAGAGCCCATCGGCTCCATGGGCGTGGATACGCCGCTGGCCTGCCTCTCTGACAAGCCGCAGCCGCTGTTCCATTACTTCAAACAGCTGTTTGCGCAGGTTACGAATCCGGCCATCGATCCGATTCGCGAAGAACTGGTCATGTCGCTCACTAGCTACATCGGCAATGAGCGCAACATTCTTGACGAAACCCCTGAGCAGGCGCATCTGCTGAAGCTGGCCTCGCCGATCCTCACCAATCGCGACCTGGAAAAGCTGCGCCGCGTATCGTGGGGCGACTTTTTGGCCTGCACGCTGCCGATGATGTTCAACGTGCATGGCGGTGCAACTGAACTGGAACGTTCCATCGACAGCCTCTGCAAGCGCGCCAGCTGGGCCATTGACTCCGGCTACTCGCTCATCATTCTCTCTGACCGCGGAGTGGATAAAGACTCCGCGCCTATTCCCAGCCTGCTGGCCTTGAGCGCGGTGCACAACCACCTGATTCGCGAGGGTACGCGCACGCGGGTCGCGCTCGTCATTGAATCCGGCGAGCCGCGCGAAGTGATGCACTACTGCCTGCTGCTGGGCTACGGCGCCAGCGCCATCAACCCGTATCTGGCCATCGAATCATTGGAAAGCATGGCCGCGCGCAAGCTGATCAACGTCACGTTTGAAGTGGCGCTGAAGCATTACAAAAAGGCCATTAACAAAGGACTGCTCAAGGTCTTCTCGAAGATGGGCATCTCCACGTTGCAGAGCTATCGCGGCGCGCAAGTGTTTGAGGCAATCGGTATTTCCACTGAGGTGGTGAAGAAATACTTCACCGGCACGTCCTCGCGAATCGAAGGCATTGGCTTGGAAGCGATCGCCAAGGAAGCTAAGATGAAGCACGATCTTGCCTTCCGTCCCATCACCGATGTGGACACGGAACTGGATCCGGGCGGCAACTATCAGTACCGCGTGCGCGGCGAATATCACCTGTTCAATCCGCTTACCATCAGCAAACTGCAGCATGCCGTACGGCAGGATAGCTACAGCACATTTCAGGAATACTCCAAGCTTATTAACGATCAGAACAAGCAGCTGTGCACGATTCGCGGTCTGATGGCGTTCAAGAAGAGCACGCCGATTCCGATCGATGAAGTGGAGCCGGCCAAAGAGATTGTCAAGCGTTTCGCCACCGGAGCAATGTCGTTCGGGTCCATCAGCAAGGAAGCGCATGAGACGCTTGCCATCGCCATGAACCGCATCGGCGGCCGCAGCAACACCGGCGAGGGCGGGGAAGACGAAGAGCGCTTCACCAAAGATGCGAACGGCGATTGGCGCCGCAGCGCCATCAAGCAGGTGGCCTCTGGCCGCTTCGGCGTCACCACCAACTATCTGGTGAATGCCGATGAACTGCAGATCAAAGTCGCACAGGGCGCCAAGCCCGGTGAGGGCGGACAGTTGCCCGGCCACAAGGTGGACGCTGTTATCGCCAGGGTTCGCCACGCCATCGAAGGCGTGGGCCTGATCTCGCCACCGCCGCACCACGACATCTACTCGATTGAAGATCTGGCGCAGCTGATCTACGATCTGAAGAACGTGAATCCGAAAGCTCGCGTGTCGGTGAAGCTCGTCGCTGAAGTAGGCGTCGGTACTGTCGCCGCGGGCGTTGCGAAAGCGCATGCAGATCTGGTGCTGATCAGCGGAGACTCTGGCGGCACGGGCGCATCGCCGCTCACCTCCATTAAGCATGCCGGCGCGCCGTGGGAACTGGGCCTGGCGGAAACGCAGCAGGTGCTGGTGTTGAATGATCTGCGCAGCCGCATCCGAGTACAGACCGACGGCAAATTGCAGACCGGCCGCGACGTGGCCATCGCTGCATTGTTGGGCGCAGAAGAGTTCGGCTTCTCCACCGCGCCGCTGGTGACCATGGGGTGCATCATGATGCGTAAGTGCCATCTGAACACCTGCCCGGTGGGTATCGCCACGCAGGATCCGGCGTTACGTGCCAAGTTCACCGGCACGCCGGAGAACGCCATCAACTTCTTTTTCTATATCGCAGAAGAGTTGCGCGAAATCATGGCCGAGCTGGGCTTCCGCAAAGTGGACGATATGGTTGGCCGTGTTGACAAGTTGGAAACGCGCGCTGCCATCGATCACTGGAAAGCTTCAGGCATTGATCTTTCGAACATCTTCCACAATCCGCCGGTGCCGACCCGCGTTGGCCGACGCTGCACCATGGCGCAGGATCATGGCCTGTCGGAAGCTCTAGACTTCAAACTGATCGACATGGCTCGCGAAAGTATCAACGATTTGACTCCGGCCGAATTCAAGATGCCGATCCGAAACGTGCACCGCACGGTAGGCGCTATGCTGTCTGGCGAAATCGCCATGAAGCACGGCTCCAAGGGCCTGCCCGACAATACGCTGAAGTTCCACTTCAAAGGTTCGGCTGGGCAAAGCTTTGGCGCGTTCCTTTCGAAAGGTGTCTCTATGACGCTCGAAGGCGACTCCAACGATTACGTTGGCAAAGGCCTTTCTGGCGGCTTGATCGTCGTCTACCCGTCGCGGCATTCGACGTTTGTTCCAGAGGACAACATCCTCATCGGCAACGTGGTTCTCTACGGCGCCACCACTGGCGAAGCGTACTTCAACGGAGTGGCCGGCGAGCGGTTTGCCGTACGCAACTCCGGTGCAACTGCGGTTGTGGAAGGCGTGGGCGACCACGGCTGCGAGTACATGACCAACGGGCTGGTTGTGGTGCTGGGCAAGACCGGGCGCAACTTTGCGGCGGGTATGTCAGGCGGTATCGCTTACGTGTTGGATGAGTCGGGCGACTTCGCTTCCGACCTTTGCAACAAGACGGGCGTGGATCTCGAAGCGGTGGAAAATCCGGCCGACATGGTGGCCCTGAAGAACCTGATTGAACGGCATCATAAACTGACCAACAGTCCACGCGCGGCGCTGATTCTGGCAAATTGGTCGGAGTATCTGCCGAAGTTCCTCAAAGTGTTCCCGCACGAGTATAAACGCGTGCTCGGCGTGCCGCGGGTAGTGGAAAAATCGAAAGTAATTCCTGCCGCGCAGGAAGCAAGCAAGGTGGTGGCGCATGGGTAAGCCGACTGGATTCATGGAGTACACGCGGGAGCAGCCGCTGCGCCGCGACCCTAAGGAACGCATCAAGGACTGGTTTGAAATCTACCAGCCTTACAACTACAAAAACGTGCAGACGCAAGGCGCGCGCTGCATGGATTGCGGTGTGCCGTTCTGCCATACCGGTTGCCCGTTGACCAACATCATTCCCGATTGGAATGATCTGGTCTATCGCGACCGCTGGCAGGATGCGATTCGCATGCTGCATGCGACCAACAACTTCCCTGAGTTCACCGGTCGCATCTGTCCCGCACCGTGCGAAGCGGCTTGCGTGTTGGGCATCAATGAACCGCCGGTTTCCATCAAGCTGATTGAGCGCAACATCATCGATCACGCCTGGGAACAGGGTTGGATCAAGCCCGAACCACCGCAGGAACGCACTGGCAAGAAGGTTGCCGTGGTTGGCAGCGGACCCGCCGGAATGGCCGCGGCACAGCAGCTGAATCGTGCAGGTCACCGCGTGACCGTGTTTGAAAAGGCGGACCGGGTTGGTGGCCTGCTGCGCTACGGCATTCCGAACTTCAAGATGGAAAAGCACCTCATCGACCGCCGCATCCAGCAGATGGAAGCAGAAGGTGTGGTGTTCGTCGTCAACGCTCACGTTGGGGCCAACATTTCCGTGGAGAGCATGCGTGAGGAATACGATGCCATCGTGCTCAGCGGCGGTGCGGAGAACCCGCGCAACCTGAATGTTCCCGGCCGCGAATTGAAGGGCATTCACTTCGCCATGGAGTTTCTGCCGCAGGCCAACAAGCGTTGTGAAGGCGATGTGATCGATGGGCCGGAAGCCATCTTCGCCACGGATAAGAACGTGGTGATCATCGGCGGCGGCGACACCGGCGCGGATTGTCTTGGCACCTCGCACCGTCACCTTGCCAAGAGCGTCTACCAGTTTGAACTGCTGCCCAAGCCGCCCGATCAGCGCGCAGGTTCTACGCCGTGGCCGCTGTGGCCGCTGCAACTGCGCACGGAAAGCGCGCATGAAGAGGGCGGCATTCGCGAATGGTCCATTGCGACCACGAAGTTCGAAGGCGATGCCGATGGCAATGTGAAGAAGCTGCATGCCGTTCGGGTTGGCCCTGCTCCGAAGTTCGAGCCCATCCCTGGCTCCGAGTTCACGCTCGATGCCGATCTGGTGCTGCTGGCCATGGGCTTCCTGGGACCTGTGAAGAACGGCATGATCGACCAGTTGGGCGTGTCGCTCGATAACCGCGGCAACGTGGTTGCGGATGAAGACTACATGACCAGTTTGCCTGGCGTGTTTGCCGCGGGTGATATGCGCCGCGGCCAGTCGCTGGTGGTGTGGGCGATCGCTGAAGGCCGTAAGGCCGCGCGCGGCGTGGATAAGTATTTGATGGGCGCTTCGAAGCTCCCGTAGGCCATGGGGACAATGCGGTCCGTCCCCTCCGTCCCCATATTTCTTGCCGAGTTGGTTCGCATCAACTCGGTCAACCCGGTACTTGTGTCTGGAGCGCCGGGTGAGGCCGCAATCGCGCGCTGGATCGCCAGCGCGCTGCAACATCCCAACATTGAAGTCCGCCTGTTCGAACCCGAACCGGGCAGGGTCACCGTCGCTGCAACTGTCAAAGGAACTGGCGGCGGCCGAAGCTTGATGTTCAACGGCCATATCGATACGGTTGGTGTGGAGGGCATGGCCGAACCGTTCTCAGGCGAAGTACGCGATGGCAAGCTCTACGGCCGTGGCGCGTTCGACATGAAGGGCTCCATCGCCGCATCAATGGTCGCGCTGCTCGCCATAGCCGATGCACCTCTGCGGGGCGATGTCGTGCTCGCTGCCGTGGCCGATGAAGAGTACGGCAGTCTCGGCACTATGGACCTTCTGCGACACATCCGAACCGATGCGGCCGTGGTCACCGAGCCCACTGCGCTCGATGTCTGCCTCGCACATAAGGGTTATCTGTGGATCGAAGTCGAAACCACCGGACGCGCCGCTCATGGCAGCCGCTTTGAACTGGGAGTCGATGCCAACATGCGCATGGGCCGCTTCCTCGCGCGGCTCGATTTGTTGGAACAGGAACTGCGCGCACGCAAGCCGCACCCGTTGCTCGGGCCCCCGTCGCTGCATGCGGCGATGCTCAACGGCGGTACCGGCCTGAGCACTTACGCTGCTTCCTGCAAGTTGCAGATCGAGCGCCGAACTGTGCCTGGAGAATCGGAGCAGTCCGTTCTGAACGAACTGAACGCCCTGCTTGACTCGTCGATGTCCGCAACCATCCGCTCGTACTTCGTGCGCGATCCGTTCGAAGTCGCGCCGTCGGCAGCCATCGTGCAGTCGGCTCTGCGTGCCTGCCGCGTGGTCCGGCATTGCGAGCCCAAGTTGATTGGCGACACGCCGTGGATGGACGCCGCGCTGCTGCAAGCGGCCGGCATTGAGACCGTGGTGCTTGGCCCCGCCGGCGCCGGCGCCCACGCCGCCGAGGAATGGGTGGACGTGGAATCGGTCGCGCAACTGGCGCAAATCCTTGAAGCCATCGCTCGTGACTACTGCGGCTGAGGGTGCAGCACGCAGTCAGAACGAGAACTTCATGGCCACCTGAATGATGCGCGGGTCGTAGGTCCCGGTGATGGTTCCAAACTGCGGTAAGCCATACACCGTGCTGTTGCCATTCGGGCTTTGGAAGTTTACCTTGTTGAAGGCGTTGAAAAGTTCGCCGCGGATTTCCAGGCGCATTCGTTCGCCGATGGGCACTTGCTTCAACATCGAAATATCCCAATTGAAGTGATAGGGGCCGCGGTTATCGGGCAGCATGCGGCCAATGGTTCCGAACTGGTAGAGTGGCGGCTTGGCGAAGGCGGCGGTGTTGAAGTACCCGTCGATACGGCTTTCGACGCTGCCAGGGCTGCGGGTGGAGATGCCTGTGGAGTTCGGGCGCTGCACGCCGCCATTGGCGCCGGTGGTGTCTGTTTGCGAAGTGATAGAGATGGGAAAGCCGCTCTGAATGGTGGTGACTCCGTTGATGGACCACTGGCCGGCGATGGCGGCGAGCACGCCGCCGTGACTCAAGTATGGCTTTCCTTTTCCGAACGGAAGCTCGTACTGGTAATTGCCAACCAGCCGGTGCGGAATATCGAGCACTGAGAGCGACCGGTCAAGGCGGCGATTGTTATTGTTAGTGAACGCGGGTACGGCGAGGAAGCCGAGGCAGCCGCAGCCTGCTGAAGAGTAATCGTCAATCAGCTTTGACCAGGTATATGCGGCTAGAAATTGGAGTCCATTGCCATAGCGCTTGCGGAACTTGGCCTGGAGCGAATGATAGTTGGAGTGGGAGAAGGAGCCCCACGTTTGTTGCACTCCGGTGAACTGCGGGTACGGGCGCAGCAACTGTCCTGCTGAGATGGTTTTCGCGCCAAGGCTGCTGGTGGTGGGGATGATGCCGAAGAAGGGATTGTTTACCGTTTGTGTGAGCGCAGTACCTTTGGAGAGATCGGCGTCGGGAATCTGGTTTAGCTGCGTCTGCGCCAGTAGCTTCACGCCGGAGTTGCCGACGTAGGCGACATCGAGCAATGAGTTGCCACCGAATTGGTATTGCAGGTTGTAATTCCACTGCACGGCATACGGCGTTCTGTCGTTTCGGAATTGCGCGTTGATGCTTTGGCCGAGCAATGATAGCAGGCCTTGCGAACCATTGGTGGGCTGGACGAAGCCATCGGGGAAGGGATTGGAAAGCGTGGTGTAGGGCGTGCGGCCGCTATCGATGCTGGTGGTGGCGGCGGTTGATGCATCGAAAGTGAGGGTACCGACGCTGGGGCCACCGGGGCCAGTGCCCGTGGTGGGGCTGTAGAATATGCCGAAACCGGAGCGCATCACCAGGCGGTCCGTGATTTTGTAGGCCAGGCCTATGCGCGGGGCGAAGTTGTTGTTATCGGGATTTTTGACGCCACGCGCATTGCCGTCGCGGGCAACGAAACGAAGGCCGCCAGTGAGCGGAGGAACGCCGGTAGCGGTTACGGGAAGCTTGGCGTTGAAATCAAAAAACGTTAGGCGGTTGAAGCGCTCGGTCATGGGCCGGTCTTCATCCCAGCGCACGCCGATGTTCAGGGTGAGGCGCTTATTGAGGCGCCAGTCGTCCTGCAGGAACAGGCCCATGTATGGCACTTCTATGGCGAGGGCCGGTTGATACTGAATCGAGCCCGCGTTCATGAGGCCGAGCATCATGGAAGCGATGGAGTTGCCACCGGTGCTGCCGACGTAGTTCTGCTTGGTCCAATTGGTGTTGAAGCCGAAGTTGCCCGCTGGGGAATTGGGACGGAAGCTGGAGACGCGGTTAAGGCGGTAGACGCCGCCGAACTTAATGGTGTGGTCGCCAATCAACTTGGACGCGTCAGCGCCAAAGGTGTGATTCTCGAACTTGTTGCCGATGATGTAAGTGGCGTTGGGGCCGAGCGCGGCGAAGCCCTGCGGCGAGACGAGCGGGAAGATGGCGAACTGCGATTGGGCGGCCATGGACTTGGGAAGGCCGAGCGAGGCGAGGTCGAAGCCCTGGCTGGCGCTATCGCGCGGATTGGCGAAATAGATGTAGCCGTAGTTGGCGTGGAGGACCCAACCGTGAATGAGGTAGGTGTCGTCGACTGTGACGCCACGGCTGCGGCCCCCGCTGATTCCAAGATCGGTTGAGGCAACGTTTCCGAAGTAGTCGGCGCTGTTTGTTGCCGAATTGTCGTAAGAAAAGCGGCCGAAGAGGTTGTGGCGGTCGGAGAGGCGGCGATCGATGCGGGCTGAGTAATCGTTGGCGGAAGAGGACGCACCGGGCGAGGAGTAGAAGTTGTTGCTCACGCCGGGGCGGTTTGCCGATGGATAGTACGAGAGCATCTTCATTGCAACGGGATTGAAGCGCGCCGAGGGAATGATGTTATTGGCGAAAGGCTGGCGATTGCCGGACGCGTCGATCGTGGCCGGGTCATAGACGTTCGCGCCGGCACCAGCGAAGTTGCCGGCCTTCATGGCATCGGTTGGGACCGTCTGCGACGCCGGGCTGGGGTTGCGCTGTTGGACACCTTGATAACTGAAGAAAAAGAATGTTGTTTCTCTAGATAGGGTGGCTGGGCCGCCAAAGGTGCCGCCGTACTGATTGAAGCGGAACGGCGCGCGGGCCACGCCATTGCGGTTGTTGAAGAAGTTGTTGGCGTCGAATTTATCGTTGCGCAGGAATTCGTAGAGGCTGCCGTGGAAATCCTTGGTTCCGGAGCGGTGGACCATGCTGATGACCGCGCCACCGCTGCGGCCATATTCGGCGGACATGGTGTTGGCGATTACCTTGAACTCTTCGACGGCGTCGGGCGGCGGCACGTAGCCGGGCTGATTGTAGCCCATGACTTCCTGCGGCGAGCCATCGATGAGCACAAGTGTGGTGAGGTCGCGGCTGCCATTAGCGGAGAAGCCGACGGCGGCGATCTGGCCGCTGGCAATTGGCGCTGCGCCGTGGTCGCTGGGTGGCGTATTCATACCTGGGGTGAGAGCCACCAGTTGCATGACGTTTCGACCATTGAGGGGCAGGGCGGTGGTGGTGAGGTGGTTCACCGTTTCGCCGATTGTTGAGCTGGCGGTTTCAAGCAAAGCTGCGTCGCCATGCACTTCGACTGTTTCGGAAAGCGAGCCGGGGACCATCGTGACATCGAGTTGTGCAACTTGGTTGACGGTGAGGATCAGGCCGGGCTGCACGTGCTTTTTGAAGCCTTTGGTTTCCACCGTGAGTGTGTAGGGACCGGGCGGGATCTGCTGGATGTCGTATTCGCCGCGGTCGTTGGCGGTGGCTTTCCATGTCCGGTTCTGATCGATGTTGAGTAGCGTTACGGCTGCGCCGGGGATGAGTGCCTGGCTGCCATCGTGGATCTGGCCGCGCAGCGTGGCTGCTTCCGACTGGGCGTGAATGTTGAGCGTGGTTGCAAGAAGCAACGCGCCGACTGAGGCGAATCTGTGGAGTGAGGTCATCATGGTCTCCCTTGAAACAATGACGGGATTGTATCAGATTGGCGCGGCGGGGATTGGTGTGAGCTTTGCGGCGAGGTTGTGCGGTTAGTAGGCGAATTCTTGAGGACTGTTTTCCGGCAGGTTCATCGCCCGGTGGGGCTGACCTGGCGAGAGGTGTGAGCTTCTGTTTGCGGATGCGGTCAAATTGTTCCTGGTTGCGGCGGAGGTTGCGTTCGGCAAGGGTTTGAAAGCGGAGGAACATGGCTAACGTTTGGGGCTTTGCCGCAAAGTGGGCAAAGCCGGTTGCGATGGCGATGGTGGATCGCTGTTCCAGGCCATGGGGCGTATCGTCGCGTAACTGTTCAGGAAAGTCTTCGGCGTAGTTGAGCCCTTCCTCCCTGGCGCGGATGAGGCAGAGTGAGAACAGGCCGGTTTCGAGGCGGCCGAGGCGTTCCATGGTGAGTTGGGCGTGGGCGATCTGGTTGAGGAAGAAGTTTTCCTGCACATTGGCAGGCTGGTAGAGTTCGCGCAGTTGGGTGAGGCGGAGCTGGAATTCGTGAGGCTCACGCATGGTGACAGATGCCATTTGCTGAACGAATTGTTCGAATTCGGTGGGCTTTGGGGAGGTGGTTGTTTCCGGCATGTTTGGTTCCCGCATTAGTGATAGCATGCCGGGGGCGGGGAATCGACCAGGTGTTTGGGTTAGTTCATTGATTTATTAAGAATTATATTTCTATTTACGTGGTTACTGGACAAAGTGAGTCGGGAATAACGCAAAGCGACAGGCCGTTACTGAGCTTGTGCTGAGTTGCAATGATAACCACATGTTAGGCGTTACTTTGCGTTATCCGGGAAAGAGCAGTTGAACGCATCTGGAAGAGGTATCTCCAACATTTGGAATCGGTTGTTTGCAACGTGCTCGTCACCTGCCGGGTGACTCGTATTGCGGGCAGTCTTGCGTCGGGGCAAACCGGGGACATCCAGCCATTTTCCGGCAGAAATCGATGGAAAACGGAGGCAGTCCCCGGTTTGCAGAGTCGTGCATTCCCGCAGAATTTACGGGCTTCCGCTTTTTCCAGGGTTATGGATCCCAAGCGCGCCGTGCTCGAGTTAACGAACTTCCTCAACAGCAAATCGCTGCGCAGCCTGCTTGGCGGGGTCGAACTCGACGTACTGCTCGCCCGGCGTCGCGGAACTCATCCAGAAGCAACCGGCAGCGATCCAGTTGCGCTACCTGCAGACACTCGTCGAAATTGGCAGCGAGAAGAACACCACGATCATCTTCCCGCTGTTGGTCGACATCTTTACGTCTCTGGCACAATTCCTCGACAAGGGAGCGAATATCGCGGATTAGCGGGAAGCCGCTCAGGATTTGCAGCCGCGCGTCACTTCACCTCCACCATCACTTGACCCTTCGTGATCGTTGGTAGCTGAGTGGTCGTAATTGGACAATATCCCGGGTTGAATTGGTTCATCCTCGCAATGCCGAGTTGGTCCACGGCAGGTGTCGCATCGAACATATAGAGGTGGAAAGTCGAGTACAGCGGAACCAGCGCAGTGTTGCTGCTCTTGTCCACCAGCAATCCAAGCGTCGCCGCCCGCGGCCGCGCCGGATCCACGATCAGACACGTCACGTTGCCTTCTACCTTTACGTTCGTGGCCTTGCCGCTCGCATCAGGGACGTTCACCAGCGTGGCCCGGCCGCTCGCCGCGCCGCTTTTCATCCGTTTCGCGTTGAATGAGAACGCCATGCCGCCTGCCTTACCCGCCGCAATGGCGTGGTAGTCCGGCGCCACCCCGCCGGCGTTTTCGCAACCATCCATGATCTTCACGCCCGTGTTTTCGCTCCAGTCGTTGTCCGTACACAAACCCGTCGTAAGATCAGCAAAGTCCCAAGCCGTATTCGACCCTGCGTTGTTCCATCGAATCGTGTTCGCTACGCCGTTGCTGGCAGCGGGAACAGCCCCGGTTGCAATGCCGTAGGTATTGTTCGAACTTACGTCGTTGTTCAGGATGAGATTGTTCGTACCGAACGGCACGATGCCGCCGCGCAGCCAGGCGTTCGTATCCAGCGTATTCCCGTTCCCCTTGATCGTAGAGCTTTCGATCACGTTCGCGGAGTCGGGAATCAGCCCGACCCAGCCATTGTTCAGAATCTGGTCGTTAAAGACGATGTTCCTTGCCGCCCGGACCCCGTAGAACACACCGAATTGCCCGTTGCCGGAAATGACCGAGTTGTCAATCTCGTTGTCAGTGGCGTCGAGGTCAAATTGAAGCCCGTTCAGTTTGTTCTGGCTCAGATTTAGGCCAACCATCCAGTTGTCGAAGGACGTCGTGATATCCGCGCCCACCGTGTTGAATTGCGCAGTGATTGATTGGAACGAGTTGCTCTTCGACCCTTCCACATATAGTCCGTACCGCACTGGGGGTGGGATAATCGGCTCCGTCGTTATTGTCTGTTTCAAGGTCAGTTTGTTGAGCGAGTGGTTGCCGCCACCGACGATACTGACTCCGCGAACGCAGTTGATTACCGACCCGTTTTGGAGCACGACGCCGTTGCGATTGGTCAGATCAACTCCGATCCATGGGTTCTTGTCCGTGCAAGTGATGGTCTTGCCTCCGAGATCGACAGTAACATCGTCCATTGCCACTATCAGCGGGCCGGTACAGTTCGCCGGCAGTTTCATGTCTTGGGTAGCAACTGGGCAGGCCGGGGCCGTCTGAGCGTTAGCCGATACGGAGAAGCTCATGCCAAGGAGAAGTACAAACATATGTGGATTCATACCGCAATACTGGATCTCCACCTTGTTGGGCGGTAGTGACTTTGGGTCCAATCGTCCGGGGGAGTAGTCCCATGGGAATAGATGTCTTCGGGACGGCCTGGCAGCTAGACTGGAAGTCCCACCTCGGACGAAGGCTCTGGTACTATGGAACTCCTTTGGCTCTTAAACGGGTTTTGGCGGCGGGGTATCAGCTTGCCAGGCTGGAGCCGGGCTTTCGGGCCCACTCAATAGACATCGGACGGATTTGGAGCGACAGCCAGGCCTTGCCAAAAATATTTGAAATTTTTGGCAGCCGGCAGCGATCAGCTGTCCGCGCTCAGCTTTTGCATGAGCGCGGTGAGCATTCGCGCCGGATTCGGCCGCTCAGTCAGCGGAAATCCGGCAGATGCTTCGCTCTTGAAATTCCAAGGGTTTGTGGCCGGACGTAAGCTTGGTGTAGCAACGTTACGGACGCGGCAGATGTTGAAGTATTTCTGTTTACGAATTGCTGGGTGTGTGAAGAAGAAGCGCCGCTCGGGGCGGTAGTTTCTGTTTTGCGAAATGGATGAATACGCGCGCGATGGCCAGAGGACCTATCACCTTGCGATGGTGACGGTGGAAGGGGATGAGTCGAAGTTTCATGAGCTGTTTGCGGCGCAGGATACGACGCGAGTGTGGCGCGAGGGGAAGGTGGAACTGGCCGAGGTGAAGAAGATTGAACTGCGGGATTTGAATGGCGATGGGTTGGAGGATATTTCCGTTAGTGTGACGTATGGCACGTTTGAAATGGATGCGCGGCGGATGCAGCTTTGCATGGAGGCTGAGGAGGCGCGGATCCAGAGCGATGGAAGCCGCGGAAGAAGTTTCCGCAGCCGGTGGTGATGAAGGCCTATCTCAGTTTCGTGAGGCGGGGGATCCGGGTGGGCTACTCAAGTAGCTGGTTAAAAGAGCAGCTTCAGACCGAACTGCATCTGACGCGGGCTATTGGCCTGCCCCGTGATCTGTCCGAAGTTCGCCGCATTCAGATTGCTATTTGGCCGCCCGAATTGTACCCTGTTGGCTAGATTGAACGCCTCCGCGCGAAGCTGCAGCGATACGCTTTCCATCAGGCGGAAGCTTTTGAACAATGAGAAATCAAGATTCTTCGTTCCTGGGATGCGGACATCGGGCAGCACACGGCCAGTATTGCCGAAGGTGAACGGCGCGGGTTGCGAAAATACCGAGGTGTCGAAGTATTTAATTAAGCGGCTTTCCACTGGCCCTGAGAGTTTGGCGCTGTGGCCATTATTGTTCGGTCGCAGTGACGCGTTGTTGGCGTTGGCGGTATTCTGCGTAGTGACGGCGACCGGCAGGCCGGTGGCGAATGTCGCGATACCGTTGATCTGCCATCCGCCAAGGATAGCGTCAACAGGACGGTTCCACGACGAGCCAAGCAGTCGCCCATGGCCAAACGGTAGATCATAGACATAACTGAGCGATAACGTTTGCGAGATGTCGTTGGCTGAAACCGATCGTTCGGACCGCATGTCGTATTGGTTTTGAATCGTGGC
>CAIRSA010000185.1 GCA_903881085.1 uncultured Acidobacteriia bacterium | reverse complement strand
GCTTAAGACCTCATGTATCCGAGCAATGGGAGTGAAATCCACCACTCAAGGACAGGTGGATAGTATCATGGGGTAGGCGGTTGGGTCAATACGGTGGAGTGAGATGGTAGGCGGATGGATTCAGGGGTGGCGAGACGGCGCAAACTGCGCAAACTGGCAAACTGGGGACAGCCCGCATGTTTCCGGCGATTTTTGCAGGAAAATCTGGCTGTCCTGGTTTGCCCCACGCCAGACTGCCCGCAATGTGAGTCACCCAGCAGGTGATGAGCACGTTTCATGCAGCCGATGCCAAATGATTGAGATAGCTTTTCCAGCGGAGTTAAACTGCTCTTTCCCGGATCATCACTTGCCAACCAAATTTCAACACTCCTGGACTTGCCCGGCTTTTCCCGTCGCTAGCAACGTTCTAGCCGAATCCCGAGCAACTTGCTCTCCCAGTATCTGAATTGAGGATGCATTTCTCCATGGGTAGTCTTTACCCGTGGGGATAGCGTAAAATACTAGATTGGCTAAACCTCGCGTCACTGTAGTAATACCTACACTTGCAGCGGATTCAACGTACCTGGCATGCGTTCGTTCGCTGGAAAAGCAGACGCTCCGGGAGATCGAAATCGTTATTGTTGACAATAGCGGCGAAAACAAAGTCCAGCAACAGATCCAGGCTGGCAGCCGCGTGCGAGTAATCGCCAACAACTCCAACCTCGGTTTCGGTGAGGCCGTCAATCTGGGCTGGCGCGATTCCACTGCTCCTTATCTCGCCACGTTGAATGACGACGCCGTGGCCGATCCAGATTGGCTCAAAAAACTATCCGAGGCGTTAGACAAAAACCCCGACGCCGGGATGTGCGCCTCGCAAGTCCGGCTTCAGGAAACAGGCATGCTCGATTCCGCCGGCATGCTGATCGCCTCCGATGGAGCCAGCAAGCAGCGCGGCCACAAGCAGCCGCCCGGAGCGTTCGCAAAACCTGCTGAAGTGATCTTCCCCAGTGGCTCCGCCGCCATGTACCGGCGCAAGATGATCGAAGAGATCGGAGCGTTCGATGTAAGCTTCTTCCTCTATTGCGAAGACACCGATCTGGGATTGCGCGCCCGCTGGGCCGGCTGGAAAGCGATCTACGCTCCTGGGGCAAAGGTGGACCATTTGTACTCCCATTCCGCCGGGCGCGCCTCGCCGATGAAAGCCTACCTGGTGGAACGAAACCGGCTGTACACCATCGTCAAGAACTTCCCTTTTCGCATTCTTTGGAAGACGCCTGGGCTGACGTTCGTGCGCTACCTCTGGCATGCCCTAGCCCTGGTTTCAGGCGAAGGAACAACGGCAAAGTTTCGCGATGAAGGCCACCCGCCGGCGCAATTGGCGTGGTTCGTCTGCCGCGCCCACATCTCAATGCTGGCAGCGCTACCGCGGTTGATCAGGCAACGCCGGATGATTCGCCGCAGTGCGAAAATCAGCGCGAAAGCTTTCTGCGCCGCGCTGGAAAAACACACCATCACGTTGCGCCAGGTGGCATCGCTATGATCCGGCCGAACGGTCCGGACTCCCTGCTCATCCTCGTCCCGGCCTACAACGAGGAGGGCGCCATCGCCAGCGTCATCCGCGACGTTAACGCATCCATGCCAGGAGTGCCGATCCTGATCGCCGACGATTGCTCATCCGATGCAACCCGCTCCAATGCCATTGCCGCCGGTGGACGTGTGCTCAGCTTGCCGCACCATTTGGGCCTCGGGGGCTGCGTCCAGGCCGGCTACAAAATGGCTCACGAAGCAGGCTTCCAATACGTGATTCGCGTGGATGGCGACGGCCAGCACGACCCTAAGTACCTGCCACAAATCTTTGACACTTTGAAGAAATCAGGCTGCCAGATGGTGATTGGCTCGCGCTTCCTCAACGGAGAGGGCGAGCACACAACGCTGATGCGCGGCTTCGGAATCACGTTCTTCCGCTCGGTGCTGCGGCCAATACTCGATCACCCGGTGTATGATCCGACATCGGGCTTCGTCGGCGTCAATCGCGATGCGCTGGCGGTCTTCAGTAAAAGTTTCCCCTTGGAGTATCCTGAAATTGAGGCGCTCGTGGTGTTGCAACGCCGCGCTTTCCGTTTTGTCGAGGTTCCGGTTGTCATGCGCAAGCGTACAACGGGCCGGAGCTCGATTACAAAGCTGAAGTCGTTCTATTACATTCTGCACGTGCTGCTGGGAGTGTTTATCAATGTTCTGAAGTATGAGGGAAGGCGGAAACGGAGGTAGCCATGGATAGGTTGTTGTTAGTCATGACCGGCATAAGCATCGCGTTGATTGCGATGATTCTATTCAGCATCCGCCGCGCGCACATCCGGGTGGAATATTCGGTAAGCTGGTTTGGTGCGGCGGTAGCATTGCTGGTGTTTTCGCGGTCGCACTGGATGATGGAGTCGCTGGCAAACGCGCTCGGCATCAGTTATCCGCCAATGGCCATCCTGTTTGTGGTTCTCAGCTTGTTTCTGGTTGTGCTGTACCGTTTTTCGATGATCATTTCCGATCTGAAAGACTCTAACATTGCCCTGGCGCAAAAGGTAGCAATTCTCGAATTCCAAATTCAATCTATCCATGAAGAGCAACAAAAAAGCGCTTCCTAAACAGACTGCGGTTCCATCGGCGCAAGCGAAGGAGATTCCGGCGGGCTTCGCACAATGGCGGACGCCACTTGCGGTTCTCGGCCTGCTGTTCGTCCTGTTCCAGGTGTATGGCCCAGCTCTTAACGGCCCGTTCGTCTTTGACGACCGTTATCTGCCTTTCGCCGTTCCGGGCCTGGCGGAAAAAGCCTCACTGCTGGAATGGGTGAGAGGCAACCGCCCATTGTTGATGCTGACCTATTGGCTGAATTACAAGGCAAGCGGCGATGATCCTTACTACTTCAAAGTGGTAAATATCCTCCTCCATTTCGCGACTTCGTACTTAGTAATGATGTCGGTGCGCGGTGTGATCCGCAAAACGATTGCTGATCCGAACATGGTGAAGTGGATGTCGTGGTTTGCAGGCGCGCTCTTCCTGCTCCACCCGCTGCAGTCTGAGACGGTCGGCTACGTCGCCAGTCGCTCCGATGGTTTAAGCGTCTTCTTCTTCTTTGCCGCATTCGTACTTTTCGTCTATCGCTTGTACGATGAGATTCAAGGCTTCGACGTGCTGGTTGTGCTGATTCCGTTTGGCGCAGCGTGCCTTTCCAAGGAGCATGCCGCGATACTGCCGGCGCTTCTGATTCTGACCGACTACTACTTCACTTCACCCTATTCCTGGAGTGGCGCGTGGAGGAACTGGCGGCTGTATGCTCCGATCTTCATTCTTGGCGGCATTGGAGTTGCGGCGATCTATTACTTCGTTCTTAGCCGCTCCGATTCCGCGGGCTTCGGAATGCGCGACATCACCTGGTATCAATACTTCTTTACGCAGTGCCGCGCGCTATGGTTTTACATGCTGCTGTTTGTGCTGCCGGCCGGACAAAACGTGGACTACGATTTCCCGATCTCACGCACCATTTTCGACAACGGCGCGATCGGATTTCTGGCCGGGTTGTTGGTCCTGGTGTTTCTTGCGTGGAGGTACCGCAAGGAGTATCCGCTGGCATCGTATGGGTTCTTTGCGTTCCTCATTCTGATGGCGCCGACGAGTTCCTTTGTGCCTATTAAGGATCCATTCGTGGAGCGCCGCATTTACCTTTCGATGTTTGGCCTGCTGTTGGTTGCGATCGAATTCCTCCGCCGGTTGAAATTGTCGAAGCCCGTGCTGGGCGCGGCATTGGGGACGATTCTGGTTGTCTATTCCGCGGCGGCCTGGAACCGCAATCATGTGTGGGGCAGCGCCGTGGCGCTGTGGTCCGATACAGTTGCAAAATCGCCGAACAAAGCGCGGCCTCATATGCAATTGGCTTATGCGCTGCAATACGAAGCCGGCAATTGCCAGGGCGCGGTCAGCCAGTATGCACTCTCCGCAAAGATCGAACCGCCCGACTACAGGGCGCTTGTCGATGCGGCGCTGGCCAGCGATTGCGCGGGCGACACAACCTCCGCCATTGACTTGCTGAAGAAAGCCGCCGCAATGGAGCATTCCGCTCATGCCTATTCGCAGTTGGGCATGATGTTCGCAAAGGCGAAACGAACCAGCGAAGCGCTGAATGCACTGTCCGAAGCTGAGCGACTGGACGCGGGCTTCGACATGACTTACGCCTACCGCGGGAATATCTTCCTGACGATGGAAGACCGGCCGCAGGCGATTGAGCAATACCAGAAAGCACTTGCTATCAACAAGACCAACGAGGTGGCCAAGAACGGACTGGCGCAGGCGCAAGCTCCGCCGTCGAAGCCGAAGCCCGCGGCAAAATAATGAAGCCGCTACGCATCGGCGTGAATGCGCTCTACCTGCTTCCAGGCGGAGTTGGCGGCACGGAGATCTATCTGCGCAGCCTGCTGCAGGCGATGGCCGAATGCGGCGCGGCCTACGAATTCGTACTGTTCACCAATCGCGAGACCGGCGGCGATCTTACGCCGGCGAGCGCGAACTTCAAGACAGCCGTGCAGCCCATACATGCGGCCAACCGCGTGGCACGAATCCTGTGGGAACAGACTGGCCTGCCGATCGAAGCTGCGCGCCACAGCATTGACGTGCTGTTCAATCCGGGCTTCACTTCGCCTCTGCTTTGCCCGTGCCCTTGCGTGACGGTGTTTCACGACATGCAGCACAAGCGGCATCCGGAATATTTCCGCTGGTTCGATCTGCCGTTCTGGCGGCTGCTCTTGTTCGGCGCAGCTATTCAGGCGGAGCAACTGATCGCTGTCTCCGAAGCGACGCGGAGCGATGTGCTGCATTACTATCCGTTGCCAGAGTCGCGGATCAGCGTCATTCCGCACGGCGTGAGCGAGGAGTTCTTCGGCCTGAATGATGCGCGCGACGGCGACTACATTCTGTGCGTCTCAACTCTACATCCGCACAAGAACCTGGATCAACTGGTGCGCATGTTCGCGCGCCTGCACAAGGAGCAGCCATCGTTGCGACTGGTGCTAGCCGGCATGCGCGGCTTTCATTCGGAGAACCTGGAAGCGTTGATAACAGCGCTGGGAATGAACAAGTCGATTGAAGTCACCGGCTGGATTCCCCGCCCTGCGCTGCTCGACCTTTATCGCCACGCGAAGACGTTCTGCTATCCGTCAACATTCGAAGGATTCGGGATGCCGATACTTGAAGCGATGGCGGCGGGTTTGCCGACAGTCTGCGCCGATCGTGAGCCAATGCGATGGGTGGCGGGCGGAGCGGCGATTTTGTTTGATCCGGCGAGCGACGAATCGCTGCTGGCGGCCTTGCGAAAGGCGCTGACTGACGAAGAGATCTGCAGACTTGGTCCGCCGCGGGCGCGCCAGTTCAGTTGGCGCGCAGCGGCAGAAGCCACATTAAATGTGCTAGCGGAGCAGGTCCTCTAGCTGGACCTTGGCGTCGGTCTTTTCATCGCGGTACTTCACGATGACCGGCGTATAGAGCGAGATTCCCCACTCCTTGCCGATGCCTGATGTGACCGAGCGCGAGCCGGCGACGACAACTGCACCTTCCGGAATCACCAGCGGCTGATCGTCCGTTGCACGATACACCGTCTCGCGAACAAGATCGTAGACCGGCGTTGAGCGATTGAGAATCGTACCGGTGCCGAGTACGGCGCGCTTCTTCACGACCGTGCCTTCGTAGACGCCGCAATTGCCGCCGATGAGGACGTCCTCTTCCACAATGACGGGCATTGCTCCGACTGGTTCGAGCACGCCGCCGATTTGCGAGGCGGCCGAGATGTGGCAACGCGCGCCGATCTGGGCGCAGCTGCCGATAAGCGCGTGCGAATCGACCATGGTGCCATCGCCGACATACGCACCGGCGTTGATGTACATGGGCGGCATGCAGGTGACGCCGCGGCCAACGTAGACGCCATCGCGAATGCTGGAGCCGCCGGGCACAATGCGCACACCGCTTTCGGCGGTGAACTTCTTCACCGGGTAGGTGGCCTTGTCGAAGTAAGGCTGCCGATCGGGATCGATCGACATGTCGACGATGCCGCCGAGGCGGAAGCCTAGAAGGATACCTTTCTTCACCCAGCCGTTGACGACCCATCCGATGGGCGAGGACGCATCCGGCGAAGCGGCGCGGATTTCGCCGGCATTCAACGCGGCTTTGAACTGCTGGAAGATTTGGAAATGCTCCTCTGTGTAAGTGGCGGGCTTATTATCAAACAGATCTTCGATCTCAGACTGTAACATGTGCACTCCGATTTTCAAGTAGGTTCAACGAGGCAAGGACGGCTTCGATTTTCTCAATGTTCTGTGGCTGAGGCGAAACCATGGGCAGGCGGAAGTACGGTTTCAACAGGCCCATCAGCGCCATGGCTGCCTTCACCGGTTGTGGGTTTGATTCCACAAAATTGATATCCATCAGGGGCAGGAATTTGCGATGCAGCGCGCGGGCTCCGGCGAAGTCGCCGGCGTTGGCGAGGCGGGCGAGTTGCGACATCTCAGCCGGGATTTCGTTTGAGACAACCGAGATTACGCCTTTGCCGCCGAGGGCCATCATGGGCAGCGTGATGGCGTCATCGCCGGAGAGCACGGTGAACGATTCGGGCAGTTGCTGCAGCACGGCGGACATTTGCGTGATGCTGCCGGAGGCTTCTTTGACGGCGACGATGTTTTCAAATTCGGCGAGGCGCTTGAGCGTGGCGGTCTCAACGTTGACACCGGTGCGGCCCTGCACGTTGTAGACAACGATGGGCAGTTTGGTCGAGTTGGCGATGGCCTTGTAGTGCTGGTAGAGGCCTTCCTGCGTGGGCTTGTTGTAGTAGGGCGTGACGGAGAGAAGGCCATCGGCGCCGAGGGCTTCGATTTCCTTGGCCAGCGTGATTACTTCGGCGGTGTTGTAACCGCCCGCGCCTGCGACAACCGGCACCTTACCCTTGGCTTCTTCAATGGTGATTTCCACCACGCGGAGATGTTCTTTGTGCGTCAGCGTAGGGCTTTCGCCCGTGGTGCCGCAGGGGACTAGAAAATCGATGCCGGCTTCGATCTGCCGGCGAATTAGTTGTCGAAAGGTACTTTCGTCTAGCGAAAGGTCTTCGTTGAATGGAGTGACCATTGCGGTCCCGCATCCTGTAAACATGTACCACCTCCAGAGATTACGTTGAACCATGCGTCCCGATGAGTCGGGACGCTGCAGGCACGAGTGCCTGCGCCACAATTACCTAAATAAGATGTCGCTGAATTCGTAGAAGCCTTTTTTGCCGGCGATCCATTGCGCGGCTTTCAGTGCGCCGCGGGCGAAGCCTTCGCGGCTGCGGGCGGCGTGCTTCAACGTGATGGTGTCGGCTGCGGAGTCGAACCCGATTTCGTGTGTGCCGGGGTGCGCGCCAGCGCGGTTGGAACTGACGTCGATGTTGCGGTCGTAGCCGGCCTTCTTCATGTCGTCGACCAACTTCAATAGTGTTCCGGAGGGCGCGTCCTTCTTGGTGATGTGATGGATCTCCCACGCCCATGCGCCGTATTCGGGCTGGTTGGCGAGCATTTTTGCGGCTTCGGAGATGAGGCGCGAAAAGACGTTGACGCCGATGGAGTAGTTGGGGCTCCACACGAGACCAGTGCCGTTGGCTTCGACGGTCTTCTTCACATGGTCTAGCTGTTCGAGCCAGCCGGTGGTGCCGACGACGAGGTTGACGCCGATGGCCGAGGCCAGTTCGACGTTGCGCACGGTGGCCGAGGGTACTGAGAATTCGATGGCCGCGTCGATGCCGCGGAAGTTCTCAGCGGTGATACCTTCGTAGTTGGCGTTATTGAATTCGTCGAGCTTCAGCGTGACATTGAAGTCGTATTGCGGGGCGAGCTGTTCGAGCAGCTTGCCCATTTTTCCGTAACCGATCAGCGCAAGATTCATATAGTTATCCGAAGACCTCAGGGTCGATTGTGGAGAAGAATTCCGTGTGCAGCGCTTCCACTGCGTCGCGCAGATCGGGGCCGGCGACGACGATGCTCATGTTGAGCACTGACGAGCCTTGCGAGATCATGCGCACATTTACTTTGGAGAGCGCGCCGAAGACGCGAGCGGAGATACCGGGCGTGTGCGTGATATTGTCGCCAACCAGGCAGACGGCAGCCTGATCGCGATCGACCTTCACTTCGGCGATGTGGCGAAGTTCGGTGCAGATCTCTTCGAGCTTGTCCGTATTATCGATGGTGAGCGAGACACTGACTTCGGACGTTGAGACCATGTCGACGGGCGTTTCGTACTTGTCGAATGCTTCAAAGATGCGGCGCAGAAAGCCGTGCGCCATGAGCATGCGCAGCGAGCGAATGTTGACGACGGTGATGTCTTTCTTGCAGGCAATGGACTTGACGATGTTGGTGGTTTCAACGCGATCGCCGACGATGCGCGTACCTTCCGAACTGGGGTTGCGCGAGTTCAGAATCAGCACCGGGATGTTCTTTTCGATGGCAGGGACGACGGTGGCCGGATGGAGCACTTTGGCGCCGAAATATGCCAGTTCCGCGGCTTCGCCGAAGGAGATGAGTTTGACGCGATGGCCGCCGGGTAGGATGCGCGGATCGCAGGTGAGCATGCCATCGACGTCAGTCCAGATTTGAATTTCGCTGGCGCCGATGCCGGCACCGATGATTGCGGCGGAGAAGTCGGAACCGCCGCGGCCGAGCGTGGTGGTGAAGCCGTCCTGGGTGGAGGCGATGAAGCCGCCCATGACGACGACCTGCTTTTCAGCGAGGGGCTTGACGATCTTTTCGAGCTTGGCGTAGGTGCGCGGATAGAGCGGCGCGGCCTGCGTGTGGCGGCGGTCGGTGATGACGACGGTGCGCGAATCGACGTGCGCGGCATCGAGCCCGAGATGGCGGAAGGCGAGGGTGACGATGGCACTGGAGAGCCGTTCGCCGTAGCTCGAAATCAGGTCGACGTATTGCGGCGGGAACTCGCCGAGATCAGCAAGCTCGTCGAGAAACGCGGCGAGTTCGACGAAGTGCTCTTCGAGAATGCAGTCGAGCTTCGGAAGGTCCACTGCGTCGATAGCTTTGGTGGCTTCATCGAGATGGAACTGGCGCAGTTCGGCGTGCAGACGCATGGCTTCGTCACGGCGTCCGGCGACTGCTTCAGCGGCCATTGCGAGCAATTTGTTGGTGGTCTTGCCCATGGCGGAAACGACCACCACAGGCTTCTGTGCGAGGCGCTGGCGAACGATGCTGCTCACCCTTTCAATTGCGACGGCAGATTCCACGGAGGTGCCGCCAAACTTCATTACGATCATGCGAGTAACTGCCTTACCATTCTTCTGTAGATTTGCACTGCTTCGAGGAGCTGATTTTTCGGGACGCGCTCCTGACTGGTGTGCGCGACGTTGATTGTTCCGGGGCCCATGAGATAGGGCTTGCCCCAGGCGCCGTTGAAGGCGGGGATGTCGGTTGTGTACTTAACGATGGTTGTTTCGAAGCCTTCGAGCGAGCCGAGATGCAGCGCGTCGATACATAGAATTTCTTTGGCTTCTACGCTGTCGGCGGCGGCTGCGACGATGGCTTGCTTGGTTGAAGTCGCGTCATTGACCAGGCGGATCATGAGGGCGGCTTCGGCGTGGTCGGGGATGACGTTGGGCGCGCGGCCTCCGCTGATGAGGCCGATGTTGAGCGTGGATTCGCCGAGGATCGGGTCGACCGGGAGTTGGATTTTGCGGACGCGTTCGAGGGCGTCGAGGAGCTTGTTGACGGCGGAGTCGCCGAGTTCGGGGTAGGCAGAGTGGGCCATGCGTCCGCTGGCGATGAATTCGTAGCGCAGCGCGCCTTTGGAGCCGAGGGCGAGTTTGTTTTCGGTGGGTTCGCCGTTGATGAGGAACTGCGAGCCGCGCGAGTGGTGGCCCATGTAGTAGGCTCCGGCGCTGTTCTTTTCTTCGCCGACTACGAAGAGGAGCGCGAAGTTGCGGACGCCATCGGCGAGGAGGAGTTCGGCGGCGCAGGTCATGGCGGCGATGATGTCTTTGACGTCGCAGGCGCCGCGACCCCAGATGAATTCGTTGTCTTCGCGCGAGGGGAAGAAAGGCGGCACGGTGTCGAGGTGGGTGGACAGGGTGACGGTGGGGTTGCCGAAGCAGGCGAGGACGTTGAAGCGGTTGGGCTCAACTTCGATGCGCTCGACGGTGCCCTGGTGCTGGGCGGCCAGCGGGGCGAGGAGGTCAAAGACGTAGTTGCCCACGGCGGCTTCGTTGCCGGTGATGGATTCAATATCGATGAGAGTGCGCGTTAGTTCAAGTACATTCATGACTTACACCTGACGGACAGTGAGTTTTGGAGGGATGGAATGCGGATGAAGAGAGAAGGCGGCTTCACTCCCCGGTAGCGCTCCACCCGTGCTCCGCGACTTTTCGGATCCGGATGACAGTGGCTGGGATTTAGCCCGAGCGCACCAACCGCTTGCCCTGCTGTGGGGCGTGGCGATTTCGGCGGCGTGTCCCTTTGGCCTGGGTTTCCCGGTACAGCGGGGATTGCGAACCCGGTTACTGATGACAGCCGCGCCTCTACTGAGTAATCTTTAGGGTAGCGAAGGGGGCTGGGGATGTCAAACTTTCGGGCGGTTTGGGAGTGGGCGGTGGGTTCGTTTTTTTTCGCGGAAGTGGTTTGGTTGTTTTGGTTTAGGTGCGATTTTTGGGTTCGTTCTGCAATTTTTGTTGGCATTGGGGCCTTTTCTTTCGTTTGGCGGTGGGCGGGAGGCTTTTGGGGCCTGCTCGCCCGGTTTAGTATTACCACGGGGGTGCAAGGGGTTTCTTGAAGCGAGGCTGGATTGGCTATTGGATTCAGGTGGTTGGCGATTTTGGATTGGTTGTGATTGCGGATGGGGGTCGGCTGGAAAACGGGCCGACGCGAAAGGCGCGGAGACGTTAAGAAGGCCTAGAACTTGTGTGCTTTAGAATCGATTTCCGGACTGAGACTTTTCCAATAGATGATTATTGCCAGTCCTGGGCGCCGTGATAGATGTGTAGAATTTCGATAGCCTGGTTGTTGACGGCATAGACGACAACATAGGGCAATGGCGAGAGAGCAAGTTCCCGAGTGCCATTCCTGTGGCCTGGGCGGCCTCGATTCGGCTGCATCTTTAGGGATTTGATTCGTTGAGAAATCGTTTGAACGGTGGAGGCAGTGAAGTGGGGATAGGATCGCTGCAAAAACCTGATGATACTTTCCAGGTTGTAATGAGCCGCTTTCTTTGCCGCTAAAGAAGGCGGGTTTGGTCATGATAATCTCCCCGGCTTCTAGCGTGAGAATGCGCATTAGACGCAGCGTAGCGAGTCGAGCCCCGTCCCCGAGGCGCACACTGATTTCTCTGGT
>CAIRSA010000184.1 GCA_903881085.1 uncultured Acidobacteriia bacterium | reverse complement strand
CCGCCAACCTCTCTGATTTTCAAATAACTGTTTCTAGGCCGCTCTTTTGCGCGAGACTAGTCTCGTGCCCCCTCTATTGCTTAATGCGCACAACGGACTCGACGGGCTATGAGCCAGTCGGCCTGTGCGCTGTGTTCTCGCTGATGTAAGTCTGCGGAGAACTGTAAGGACCAATAGATGGTGCCTGGCCCACGGGGACATCGTAATGCAGCGAAAGCGGTCCGGCCGGACCCACGTGCTTCGATCTCAAGTTTGGCACACGGGTCAAGCAAAAGCCCATTTTGCTTTGGACGATGTTGTTGATTCTGAGGGAAAAGAAAAAAAATTTTCGCACGTGACCGGGCTTCAGTCGCCACACAATTCCTTCACCTCTTCAAACTTTACGCGGCCGTGCTCAGCCAGCGCGGCCGCGTCAATCTTCATTCCGAGACCCGGCTTATCGGGGATCTCCAGCATTCCGTCCGCATCCAGTTTCCAGCCGCCGGCCGCGATCTCGTCAATGAACGGTGAGCCTGTCAGATACTCCACCAAATCCGTATCGGCAATCGCCGAAGCCAACTGCAAATCCGCCGCCAACCCAACCGCGGTGTTCCATCCGTGGGGAATGAAGCGCACGCCGTTGTCGCGAGCCATCCAGGCGATGCGCCGTTCTTCGCTCAGTCCGCCGCATTTTGTGACATCAGGCTGCACGATATCGAACGCGCCCTGCTGCAGCCACGGTTGAAACGACTGCCGCCGCGTCAACACTTCCCCGCCCGAGATCGGCACCGGCGACGCATGCCGCAGTTGAATATATTCATCGAGCGCGTCTGGCTGCAAGGCCTCTTCGAACCAATAAACATCGTAGTCGGCCAGCATCTCAGCCGTGCGCACGGCCCACTTGTAGTTCTGCGGCCAGAAGGCATCGCTGGCGCCTGCATCCACCATCAGCAGGCAATCGTCACCGACTGCTTCGCGCGCGGCATGGACAATGGCTTCGTCGGTCTGATTGTTCCTGCGCCCAAACGGTCCCCAGCCAATTTTGAAAGCACGAAATCCTTGCGCCTTTACTGGCGCCAACTCCTCCTCCATCTGTTGCGGCTCGCGCATCAGCAGCGATGCGTAAGGCCTGACGCGATCGCGATAGCGCCCGCCTAGTAATCGGCCAACGGGCTGGCCACAAGACTTGCCAAGCAGATCCCACAAGGCGATGTCGATACCGCTAATGGTATGCGTGATCGATCCGCCGCGCCCCAACCAGAACGTGTTCTGATGCAACTTCTCGCTGACGCGCTCCGGCTCCAAGGCGTTCTCACCTTCATACAAAGGCCGCAGTTGGGCCAGCGCTGCACGCACCAATTCGTCGTTGGTAAACACGCTGCCCCAGCCGGTTAGGCCACTGTCTGTGCGGACAGCAATCAATGTGTGGACGCAGTCTTCCGGCTTCAGTTCGGCTGACCATCCGCCTTCCGGCGTGCGGCCGCGCAGGCCGAACGCTAAGATCTCTCGAATTCTCATCTCATATTTCTATCAGATTCCGATGCCGTTTATTGGGGCCCATTCAAAACTTCGACGAGGTGTTTGCGATCGGCGACGGTTTGTTCATGATCCGCGCCATAAGCCTTTTCGTCAATGGCCAACGCATGGCGGAGCAATGCCACGGCCCGCGCGGGATCGCCCTTCTTGTTATATGCCGTACCAAGGATGGAGGTCGCGGTTGCAACGCGGGGATGATCCTTGCCGAGCGTCACTTCGAACACGGTGATGGCGCGCTCCAGCAGCACGATGGCCCCGTCTATCTTCCCGGCATTGAGTAGCATCCCGGCGAGATTCGCCGCCGTGGTGGCAGTTTGCGGATGCCCAGGCCCCAGAGCATCGCGCTCAATCTCCAGTGCGCGCAGCACTAGCGGCATCCCTTCTGCGGGCTTCACAACCATGCCCAGTGCAGACATTCGAACGGCAACTTGCGGGCTGCGTGCGCCGCTTGCGGTCTGCTCAGCGGCAAGCGCCTTTCGATAGAAGTTCACGGCCCCAGTTGTATCGCCTGCCGCGCCGCGCAGTGCTGCCAGCGCATCGAAGGCTGTCGCGGCGAGGCTTGCTTCCGGGCTCTGCGCCGCGCGCATCCACAAAGGCTCTGCTTGCGAGGGAAGAGAGATGGCGGCAAGTTCAGCCGCGTCCTGCAATGTCTGAAGCGCCTTGGCCCCAAAGGCCGACTCATCGTAGCGCAATGTCTGGAGCAGCACACCACGCGCGTCTTCGATATTACCGGCCTGTTTCAGGAACATTCCCAGGTCGCGCGAGGCCTGCGCAGTGCGTGCATCCTCAATGCCATATTGTTGAATACGCCGCGCTAGCCCTTCTTCAAATATGCGCCGAAAGTCGGCCCCATTGGGCTGGAACAACAAAAGACGGGCACTCATCAACAATGCGATCACAATGACCAGCATAGGCCGTGGATCAGTGCCGGCGCAAAAGCTCCTGCGACTCACGACCCATCGCGTCAAACAGAATCGTCTTCTCGCTATCTGACAATTTCGCTTCCGGATGAAGTATCAGGTATCTTTGTGGCGGCATCGCTCCGCTACGAATCTGATCCGCGCTGAGGGCAAGCAACTGGCTTTGCCCGTTTGCGCCATAATCGCTCCACTGCGAAAAGTTCAGAAACTTGCGGCCTTCGCTGACATCTTTTCGAATCATCCATGACACTGGCGCAAGCTTGCTGTAAAGCGGCCACTCCGTGTCCTGCGAATGGCAATTCTGGCAAGCTCGTTGCAGAAGCTTGACCGCGGCCGGATCAAGCCTGGCGCCCTGGAACTGCGCACTGCCTGCCGCGCCAGGCGTAACAACCGCGGCGTAGGGCCCAGGAACGAAAGACGCAATCACTATTACCAGCGCCAGACCGGCCGCGCCCGCGAACATCATGGAAGAAGACACTTTGATTGTCATATTTGCGCTTGCCTACTTCACAACAAGAACGGCCTTCATGGAAGGATGAAACGTGCAGATGTAATTGAAGGCGCCCATCTGCTTTGCCACGTACTTCCAGGATTGTCCCCGGTCCAGATTCTTTGAATCGAAACCCTTCTTCGCGGTGGCCGTATGAGGCACAATGTCTTCGTTCTTCCAGATCACGATGTCGCCTACTGCCACCTCCAACCGTTCCGGCTGAAACTGAAAGCCCTTGATCAAAATGGTGTGCGTCTTGCTGCTCTCAGCGGCGGGTGCTGCCATGGTAAACACCCCAGCCGCTATCAGAATCGATAATAAAATGTGCTTCATTGTTTGCTCCTTGATTGACTTTGCTCGCACCCCTTGGATGCAAGCAAAGCCAGGATTTGTGACAGCGTGCACTTAATTTTTGGCCCGTAGAATGGGATAAAACTGAATCCAGGCCAAGTCCGTTTTTCCAGCCCCGGCCATGTGGCAGCCAGCGCACTCTTCTTTGGTGGCTTCGGCCGCAGCAGTGGCATAAGGCAGAGCGTGGTGGCCGAAGTTGTAGAAGCCCCAATTGCCGGTTTTGGCGTACCGCTTGCTGTCTTTCACCGTTACGTCCATGCCGCTGAACTCACTCATGAAAAAGCCGCGCCCGGAGGCCTCGTCGGCGGAACCGTCAGGATGCGAGGAATTGCGCACCAGCGTCAATTCCTTCACCAGGATGGTGCCTTCCGGAAAATTGCCGGTCTTGCGATAGGCAGCCAGATTGGCCTGCTCTACGTACACGTTGTGGAACTCAGGAAACCCCGCCTTGCCATTATTCAAGGCATTTGGAGTTACCGTGGCGCCGACAAAGACCCAGTCGCGATACCCCACGGGCAACATCAGCTTCCCATCGGATGTGTATTGAGGCCCGCGCTTGCCGGCTGCACTTACCGCCGGAACCGCCGTTAAAACTGCGTACGCGCCAATGGCGAGCACGAACATTGCTGCAAACAAACCCTGCTTGTTTCTCATAGAATCCTTCCTTATCCAGTCAGACAGGAGGCGATTATTAAAGAGTGTTTCCGCCTCCCTGTTTACTGGATGCGGCGAGGTGTGCGGATCTTACCTGGGGATTACGCGTCGGATTTCATAGCTTCCAGCAGGAAGTGCAACTCTTCCATACAGCCGGGGCATCGTTCCAAATGCTGAGCCACTCGTTGTAGATGAGCAGGCAGCGGATTCCCGCTGTTCTTCTGCTCCGCATAAGCGGCAAGAAATGCAAAACTATCGTCGCAGCCGATCTCGTGCGGAAGAACAGAGAGGGCCATCTCTACGGCCGACTTGAGCTTTTCGTTCATCTCTGGCATATCGCTAACCCCCACCTATCAGGCTTCGCACGTAGGTGGCCTCCCAGCCAGCACGTAGGATCGCCCCGCGCAAACGAACGCGCGCATCGTACACCAACTTGTATAAGGCGTTTCGATTGGTGCCCAGCCGCGCGGCGATTTCATCCACCGGTGCGCCGCCCAACTCCGCCAGAATAACCTCGCGTTGCCGGCCCGTCAATTCGGTGGCAATCGCATCGTGCATGATTTTCATCAGCCTTGTGCGATCCTGCCCGGTATCGGCGGAACCGGCCGGTGTTGGATCGGGCAGCAGTTCTCCGGCGGCAGCCATCTGATCGAGCGAAACATCTTTCCACCGCGCGCGCCTCATTTCGGTGAGCACACAACGGGTGGCAATCGAAAGCGCCCACGTCACAAACCGGCTGTCCCCGCGGAACGTGTGAAATTGGGTGGAGATTCGAACCAATGCGTCTTGTGTGCAATCTTCCAACAATGCGCCCGCTGCGCTCTGAAATGCCCGGCGCAATCCACCCATAAGGACTTGCCGCAACTCCCCCAACGCGGCGTCACGCTGGTCGCCGGCTGAGCCGATGTCAGCAACCCAGTCGGCATCGCTACGCAATTTCGTGGAGGGAGTCATTGTTCGACTTAGATTCGCGGAACTTCCACCTCAGCGCCCTTTCGGTCGGCCGAAACGTAGCCTGCATAAATGGCCAGCGTGATGTCAATGGCCAGATCCAGGTCCGATTCCGGCTGACGGCCATCGACGATGGCGTTCACAAAATCGCGCATCTCATGGAGTTGCCCGTTGCCCCAGCCAAACTCCGCGTCGGCCGGAATCCAGCCTTCGTTGGAACTGATCTTTTCCACCAGTTCCATGCCTTCCATTTCTTTGCGATTTGGGCTGTATACTTCACACACCCGCGTTGGGCTGATGAGGCAGCGCGTGCGATGGTTGTTGGCGAAGACTTCAAGAAAGTCGTAAACGCCACCCAGCACCAATTCGCTCGTCATGATGTCGGCGACGGTGCCGTCTTCAAAGATCACGTGCAGCAATGCATAGTCTTCGGTGTCTTTGTACTTCGTGCGCAAATAGCCGCGATCTTCAAACGCCGGCAGTTTGGTGATGCTGTGCGTCCGCGCCGAAACCGCCACCGGCCGGATCGCCTTGCCGTTGCGGGCCAGCCCTTCCTTGCGCTTCAGGTACAGCACGCCACCCAGCGGATGGCAGCCCTTACCGATGAGCGAACCGCCGCCCTGCTCGCTCCAGATTCCATACACCGGCGAGTGCGAGCCGTTGTGCGACTCCTCGGCGGTCATGCGCAAAATCTGCGCTTTTGTCGTCTCAATGATCTCGCGCTCGCGCTGCACCGATGGCGCGTACACGATGTTTTCGGCGTATCCAACGGTGATGCCAGATTTCGCGACAAGCTCGCGAACATCGTGCATGTCGGCAGTCACGGCGGCGAGCATCTCCACTTTGGAATTCGTTTCCGGCGATCCAAAGAAACCGCTGAACGGCTTCTCAACGATAATGTGTTTGCCTGCTGCAGCGGCCGCACGAATGTACGGCATGTGCGACGAAGGCGGCGTGCAGATGTCGAGCACGTCGATATAAGGCAGCATCGCCTCTACGGATTCGAAGGCAGGAACGTTGAACTGTGTCGAAAACGCGTTGCGGCTCTCCGCACGCACCGAGGTGACTCCGGTGGTCACGGCCGGCAAATGACGCAAATTACGTTGGTGAAACTTGCCGGCAAATCCGGCGCCGGCGATGCCGATCCGAAGCGGCGATTTGGATAATTTCGAAATGCTCATTCCTTCTTTGGTAACACACTGCGAGCGGTCCGCGGCAACTCTATTTCAAAATCGCGTTCAGTTCCGCAGCATCGATATGCACATAGCGAATGAGCTTTCGCTTCCACGTGTAGGTGATATGCAGCGACCCATCGCGGCCCACGATCATGGCCGGATAAGAATACTCGCCCGGCTCGCTTTCCAGCGTGTGTACCATGCGGAAATTCTCGCCGTCCTTTGACACGGCCAGGTTCAAAGGACTACGGCCACGCGTAGTGTGGTTATAGATGACGACCACACGGCCATCCTTCAATGACACGGCATCGATACCGGAGTTCGGATTGGGCAGAGCGATCGTCCGCGCCTGTGTCCAGGTCACACCTGCATCGCTGGAATCGGCGATGGCGATCTTCCCAATGTTCGTGGTGGAACGCATGTAGGTGCGCAACTTCTTGCCACCCATGGAAACCACCGAAGGTTGGATCAAACCATATTGCCCCTTGGGTGCATCCCCAGTGATTGGCACGGTGATCGGACCGAATTTTTTCCATGTCGCGCCGTTGTCCGTGCTGCGATCGATCCAAACGGCCCAGGTGCGATAGCTTTCCACGGACGATCCGCTGACGATCGTGCCATCGGGTAGCACCAACGGCTTGGCGCGAATTGGACCGAGCAGTCCGGCGGGAAGATGCTCCACCGGCGACCAGGTCTTGCCGTCGTCGGTACTGAAGCGGCGACCGGCGCTCCAGTTATCGGGCTTGGGCCCAAACTTGTAATAGAGCCACAGCTTGCCATCTTTGGTGTAAAAGAAAACTGGATTGAACGTCGCGATATTGGGTTCACGAACCAGTTCTTGCGGCGCGGACCACTTGCCGGCGGAGCGTTGCGAGGACCATATGGCCACGTCCGGATTGCCTTCGTCTGTACCGCCAAACCATGCCGACATGATGTCACCGTTTCGGAGTTCAATTACGGTGGAGGCATGACACGAAGGGAACGGCGCCGTCTCGTAAATGAACTCTGGCTTCAGTTCGGCGCCAAGCGCCACGATGGGAATTAGTAGGAACGGGAGCAATCGCATTGTATGCATGATTGTAAACTTAATTTGTGAACTCATCCATACTATCAACCGCGGCCACTCGCCGCGAAGCCTTCGCAATGCTGCTGGGAATCGGCACGACGAACGCACATGCGGCGCCTTCAGTCCGGCAGATGCGTTTCGGCGATAGCACACGCATCGGCCGGCCATTCGCAAAAGACCCGTCGGCGGTCTGGTTCGGAGGCAGGTATCTGATGTACTATTCCGTGCCGGCATTCGCTGACAAGCGGGGAGACAACGCATGGGGGATCGGCATCGCACAAAGCAAGAATCTGGTGGACTGGGAAAAGGTGGCCGAAATATCGCCTGGCGCGCCGTATGAAGCGAAGGGCTTGTGCGCGCCAAATGCCATCGTGCTCAAAGGACGCGTGCATCTTTTCTATCAGACCTACGGCAACGGCCCGAAAGACGCTATCTGTCACGCGGTATCAAACGACGGCATCCACTTCGAGCGCAACGCATCTAACCCTGTATTCCGCCCGCATGGCGACTGGAATTGCGGCCGTGCGATCGATGCCGAGATCATTCCATTCGGCAAGAAGCTGATGCTTTACTGCGCCACGCGCGACCCGGAGTTCAAAGTCCAGATGTTGCTTGCCGCCTCCGCCCCGCTCGATTCTGATTTCGGCGCAGCATCGTGGACCCAAGCCGTCGACGCACCCATTCTGAAGCCGGAGTTGCCGTGGGAAAGGAAATGCATCGAGGCGCCGGCCGTGGTCAGGCATGGCAAGAAGCTTTTTATGTTTTATGCCGGCGGCTATAACAATGAGCCGCAGCAGATCGGCTGCGCCGAAAGCACCGATGGACTGACGTGGAAGCGCATCTCGCAGGAACCGATCCTGCCGAATGGCAAACCCGGCGAATGGAACTCGTCCGAATCTGGACACCCCGGCATTTTGCAGGCGCCGGATGGCAGCACCTATCTGCTCTATCAGGGCAATAACGACAAGGGGAAGACCTGGTATCTCTCGATGGTGAAAATAGTCTGGCGACAGGGCAGGCCTGTGATTAAACCCTAGGCAACCCGCCTGCCAATGGAGCCGCGCCTACCAGGGTTGCCCGAGGAGGCAGAATGGCATTCCAATGTCGCTTATATTGCGTTGATGAGGCGAGCTACCGATTTGGTTAGCGATTCATTGGGGCATTGCGGTGGAGGGCAATTGGGGTCAGACAGCCCATTTTCGGCATCCACCTTCGCTAAAGCTATGGCGGACAGGAAAACGGCCGAAAAAAGGTGTCTGACCCCAAATGCGACGCGTCGCTGTAGTCAATGTAAGCGACATTGGAATGGCATTCGCCGCAACCCAACTAACTAAATAGAGTTTGCAACCTCAAGGCAACCGCTCAGGGACGGAGAACCAGCCTGTGCGTCTGCTAGAAGGTTTCCAAGTTAGTCGCCTGGCCGAGTGCCACTCGGCCGCAGATTACCAATCTGCCCTACACGTTTTCTTCTTTGCCGGCGTACATTTCCAGGATGTGGTCGCGGAAGTTTTCGATGACCTTCACACGGCGGACCTTCATTGTCGGCGTAAGTTCGCCGGCTTCCTGGCTGAAGTCGCGGTCGAGTATGCGGAACTTTCGGATCTGTTCAAATGGGGCGAGTTGTTTGTTGGCGCGGGCGACCACTCGCTTGATCTCAGCGAGGACGGGCTGTGCGTTCACCACTTCTTGCGGTGGTTTGCCTGACATCGCTTCCATGCCTTTCAACGCAGCAGCGATGGGCACATTCACAGTGAAGAGCGCGGTGACGAAGGGTTGTTTGTCGCCAAGCAGAATCATCTGGCTGATGAGCGGTTCTGTTTTGAAGAGGCCTTCGACGCGATTTGGATAAACCTTCTTGCCATTGGAAGAGACAATCATCTCCTTCTTGCGGCCGGTAATGTATACGAAACCGTCGGCGTCAATTTCGCCGAGATCTCCGGTGTGCAGCCATCCATCGGCGAAGACTTGCGCGGAGGCTTCGGGATCGTTGAAGTAGCCGCTGGCAAGCGAGGGCGAGCGAAGCAGGATTTCCTTTTCTTCCGTGAGGCGGACTTCTACTCCGGCCAATGGTTTGCCGATGCTGCCGAGGCGCGCCGCGCCTGCAGGGTTGAGACAGACGATGCCGCCTTCAGTGAGGCCGTAGCCTTCGGTGAGCGGCATGCAAATGGCTTCGTAAAATTCACCCAACTGCTTACTGAGCGGGGCCGCGCCGGAGATGGCAACGTACATTCGGCCGCCGAAGCGCTCGCGGATTTTCGATAGCACCATTTTGTCGGCCAGTTTGAGAGCGCTGCGCAACCAGGCGGGAATGGGCTTGCCCGAACGCCTGTATTTCGCGCCCTCGGAGCCGATACCCAGCGCGGCCCAGAAGATGCGCTGCTGGATGGCGCTGCGCTTGCGGACTTCGGTGCTGACGCTGGCATAGATGCGCTCCCACACGCGCGGCGGGGCGAGAAACATGGTGGGGCGTACGGTCTTGAACTCCTGCGGCATGCGGGCCAGGCTTTCTGAAAAATAGACCGGCACGCCCATGCGCATGGGGAGCAATTCAATACCGACGCGCTGGGCAATGTGTGCCGAAGGAAGAAAAGCGAGAGTGCAATCTTTGGGGCCGATATCGACAGCGCCGGGGCCCATGTCGCAGTTCATGGTGAGCGCCCGGTGCGTCACCTGCACCATTTTCGGTTCGCCGGTGGCACCGGAAGTCAGGTAGAGGATGGCCATGTCGGCGGGGCCGTATTCGGCTTGCATCTGGTCAAAGAGTTGCGAATCGCGGAGCATGGCTTCGCGGCCCGCGTCGCGGATTTCAGCCAGCGATTGCACGCCTTCTACAAAACCCGTCAGCAGCGCCCATTTGATGGGCAGTCGATCGCCGCCAGCAGCCATCAAAAGCTTCCAATACTTCGGATTCTCCAGCAGCACCATCTTGGCGCCGCAGTTGGCAAGGGTTTTGACCTGGTCAGCGGGCGTGCTGGAAGAGTACATAGCGGCAGAGGCAGCACCCGTTGTCATGATGCCGATATCGGCCAGATAAAACTCAACGCGCGTTTCGGAACCGAGGGCCACGATGTCGCCTTTGCGAATGCCCAGTTGGCGCAAACCAGCGGCGATTTCGCGCACGGCCGTTTCATATTGCGGCCAAGTGTATGTCTCATATTTTCCGCCCACCGGTTGATGCAATGCGGCGGCGCTGCCATAGGCGGCCACGGACTCTTTGAGCATGGTGTAAACGGTGCGAGGACCCATCCGCATCATGCTAACACGTGGGGGCCTATAATGGCTCTATGCCGCGCCTTTGGAATCTTGCGTGCATTGTGGCGCGGACACTTGTGTCTGCCGCGTCTAGACTCGTCTCGACGCCCGCCAAGCCTCGACACGAGTGTCGAGGCGGCAGGCAAGAATGCCTGCGCCACGAATCCGGAAGAGCAAGAGTCTATGCGATTGCTGCCTGCGCGGTTGCTATTCTCATTTTTGGCGGTTCGGCGGTGTGGCAGGCTTCGCGCGCCTTGCGCGATTCGGAAACCGATGTGACGACCAGCGGCGTGATCCGCTTCACGCGCAGCGCGCTGGATCCTGCCGCAGCCAACGGATTTGAGATCTATCAGGCACCGGCCTCCTATAGTGACGCGGTTGCGTTCCAGGGCTATCTGGCCGTGGCGGGCGCGACAGGCTTGTCGGAATTCGACGCCGACGGCAAGCTGGTGCGGGCATTTCGAGCGGGACTGGAATTGCCGGCAGCGCAGATTGTTGCGCTGGCTACGGCGACACTGGCCGATGCGGCCACTCCTGAATTGTTGCTGGCTACCGATGGCGAAGGACTGGTAGCGTTTGACGGGCATCGCTTCCGGCAGATTCGGGCGGCTGATCAGCCGCGACGAACGTTGACTGCACTGTTGCCATTGAGCAATGGCAGCGTGCTAATGGGAACGGAAAAAAGCGGTGTGCTTGTTTACGATGGGCACGGCATCTCGCCGATGCATCCATCGCTGGTTGATTTGCAGGTGACAGCGCTGGCGGGCGACGCCGCGGGATTGTGGATCGGCACGCAAGATAAGGGCGTGTTCTATTTTCATGCGGGAGAGTTGACCCGGTTTGGCGAAGCGGAGGGAGTGCCCGATCCGCATATTCTTTCGCTGGCATTGCAAGGCGAACGAGCCTATGCGGGCACCAGCGTGGGGATCGCGGAGTTTGAGCGCGGGAAGTTTCGCCGCGTAATCGCACCGGATGTGATGGCGCGCTCGCTGCTGTGCCGGGCGAGCATATTGCTGGCAGGCACAATGGAAGATGGCGTGGTGGAGATTTCGCTGGAAGCGCGTCCGGGGCGCGGTGCATCGAAACGGCCAGCGGCACTTGAGGGCGAAATTGTCATGCTGCGCGAACACGGCGATTCCACACTCGCGTTGACACGCGGGGCGTTGTTTCAACTCCGCTCTGACCATTCCGCGCCGGTAAGTCTGCTGCAAACAGGCTCGGCGCAATTGACCGATGCCAACATCAGCGCGCTGGCGGTGGAACCTGGCGGCACGTTGTGGGTGGGGTACTTTGATCGCGGACTGGACATTCTGCCAGCGGGCGGAGCGCGCAACCTTCACGTGGAAAATGAACGCGTGTTTTGCGTGAACCGGATTGTTCATGACGCGGCGAGCAATCGAACGGCGGTGGCGACGGCGAATGGACTGGCGATGTTTGACGCGTCGGGCGTGCAGCGGCAGGTGCTGACGAAGTCCGATGGCTTGATCGCCGATCATGTGACCGATGTGGTGTGGCGCGGCAGCGGTTTCGTGGCAGCTACGCCAGCGGGGATCACGCTGTTCGACGGCGGCGCGCCACGCAGTCTGTATGCGTTTCACGGTCTGGTGAACAACCATGTCTATGCATTGGGCGCGGATGGGACGCAACTACTGGCCGGCACGCTAGGCGGCCTGTCAACCTTGGAGAACGACCTGGTGCGGGCGCGGTACACCACGGCCAACTCCGCGCTGCGGCAGAACTGGATCACGTCGATAGTGAAGGCCGGCATGGATTGGTACATTGGCACGTATGGCGAAGGCGTCATCTTGCTGGATAAGAACAATCAGTGGCGGACATTCAGCGATCAAAAGCGGGGACTCATCATCAACCCGAACGCGATGTTGACAACATCGCGCGCGGTGTACGCAGGCACGCTGGGCACCGGGCTGGCGAGATATAGCCTGACCTCGGGGCGGTGGCGCATGATCACGGCCGGACTGCCATCAGAGAATGTGACCGCATTGGCCCTGCACGGAGATACTCTATACATAGGCACCGGTAATGGTTTGGTGCGCGTACCGGAAGCAAACCTGGGAGTGGAATGAAAAAAGTAGCACTCATATGCATATCTGCGGCGGCACTGTTTGCAGATGCGGGGACGTTGATCCCGCAGAACAAGACAGCGCCCGATGCCTCCATTCTTTCGATTGAGGAGATGGCTATCGATGTCTGGATCGACAACGGCAGCGCGCGCGTGTCGGAGAAGCAGATCTTTGCCAGCCACTTCGCCTCCGTGATGGAAGGAAACTACACGTTCGCACTACCGGGCCGGGCGCTGGTGTCGGACTTTGCGGTGTGGGATGGCGTGACGCGCATTCCGGGCGTGATTCTGGAACGCAAGCGGGCTGAGCAGATCTATCAGAACATCAAACTGCAGGCGATTGATCCGGGACTACTTCAGATGGGCGAACGCGATGCGGATCAGGCGCGTCGCAGCGCGGTGTTCAGCGCGCGGATTGTGCCGATCATGCCGTTCTCATCGAAGCGGATTGAGATGGAGTATCACGAGCCCGTGCCGGTGGAGGATTTGAAGTCTTCCTTCGCGCTGCCGCTGCGGCCCGATGTGTATCGCGCACAGCGGGTGGGGCACTTGTGGATCAATTTGTATCTGCGCTCCGATCATGCGGTCAAAGATTTTCAGATCGGCGGCAAGGCTTACGCGGCGAAGATATTGGAGCGCACGCCTAATTACATCAAGGTTGGCTTTGACGCGCGCAATATCGATTTGACTGAGGACTTCACGGTCAATTACACATTCGATGGGTCGAAGGGCGACAAACTGGAAGTGGCGACCCATCGTGACAGCGGACCGGGATATTTCCTGGCATCGGCACTACTGATGCCGCCAACGGCGGGGCCCACGGGGGCGCGCACTATTGTCGCGCTATTCGATAACTCGCTGTCGATGCAGTGGGAGAAACTGGAGCGCAGTTTTCAGGCACTGGAGACAACGCTGAAATCATTGCATGCTCCAGACACGTTCAATCTGGCTTTGTTCAACACTTCGGTGACGCCGTTTTCTCCTGTGCCGATGGAGGCATCGACAGCCAATATTGAAAAGGCGATGGAGTTCGTGCGCAACAGCCGGTTGCGCGGCGGCACCAATATTCAAGCGGCTTTGGAGTTCGCACTGACGCAGAGCGGACCGGATCCGCATGTGGTTCTGTTCACCGATGGCGCGGCTACGCAGGGCACGATTCAGAACGGCAAATTGACCACCTGGTACAACACGAAGTGGAATCAACTAGCGGCTGGCAAGCGTCCGCGGACGTTCGTGTTCGCGGTGGGCGACGATGCCAACGGCGGCATGTTGCGAGTGCTGGCGCGGAATGGCGGAGTGATGGAGTGGGTGCGGTCCACCGAGCCGGTGGATTTCAAGCTGAATGCTTTCGTGGCAAAGATCGGGCGCAAACCGGTGGACGGGTTAACGATTGCGACCAGTGCGACATCGAATTTCGATCTGGTCTATCCGCTGCAGGATGTGATCTTCCGCGGATCGATGGCGTCGTGGATCGGCCAATATAAGCAGCCCGCAGCGCAGGCGACGTTCACGGCCGGTGCGATGTCGGCGACCGTAGCCCTGCCCGCACAGAAGCTGGACCAGACGCAACTGCCGCGCACATGGGCAAAGGCGAGGGTGGATGCGCTGCTTGAAAAGATCGACCGCGATGGCGAAGATGCGGCAACCATCGACGAGATTATTCGCCTGTCGCGGAAGTATAAGTTCGTCACACCTTACACATCGTTTCTGGCCGCGCCGCGCTCGCTGCTAAGGCCGCGGCTCATACGGCCAGGTGACCCGGTGCTGCGGGTGAAGACCGACGCCTCCATCAAATCGGTGGTGGCGTTGTTCCCGTTCGGACTGGTGAAGAAGCTGAGGTATCTGCCGGAAGAAGACACGTGGCAGACTCGGTTTCTTGCTCCCACCACGATGACGGACGGAACCTATCAAGTGCGCTTGATTCTGCGCGACGACAAAGGAACGGCGTATCGCGAAGCGAAAAGTTTCGTGATTGCGAGCAAGCCTCCGGTAGTGAAAATCAAGCTGGAGAAGACGCGCTACCGCGCTGGTGAGACGGTGCAGATACGATCGACAGCTTCGTCAACAACGCGCACGTCTGTGGCGCGCATGTACGGCGTGACGCCGGTTTCGCTGCATTGGAGCGATGAGGCATCAGCCAATGTCGGCAAGTTTGTTATTCCTTCTCATCTGCCGGTGGGGAGCTATAAGCTCACTGTAACGGCGGAAGACTACGCACACAATATCGGAAGTCAGGAGGTGCACATTGAAGTTGCGCCTTAGTTTTATCGCACTCGCACTTGCCGCCGGCGCCGCACTGCGCGCCGATTTCGGAGTGTGGCTACAGAATATCGCCAGCAGCAGTCCCTTCGATGCGGTGCTGTTTCGCAACGTGAACCTGCCTTCGGGCCAGGTGCAGTTGCGACGGCCGCCAAAGGAGACGCGGCCGGAGTTGGCGCGGATGCCAGTGACAGCGGAAGCGATGTATCTACGCGCCCGCGAAGCGGAGTTGCAGCTCGATTTCGCGAATGCCGAAGCGAACTGGAAAAAGTATGCCGAACTGACGCCTGACAAGTCCGCCGCCAACGTGGAACTGGCCGACCATTACAACCGGCGCCTGCGTCCAGCCGACGAATTGGCCGCGCTGAAGGCGGCGGGCACCAACGCATCATTCAGCCGTGCGATTGGCCTGGTCAACATGCAGGGAATGCCCGTGGATGCTGGGGTTGGCGTGTATATGGCTTGGATTACGCGGCAGCCGCAAGAGACATCGGTGCGCAAACAGATGTTCGATTACCTGTTAGCGCATGAGCGCTGGACCGACGCAGACGCGTTCCTGGGCGTGTATCAAAAGACGTTTCCAAACGACGTAATTTTCCCGGTGATTGGCAAAGCAAAGCTGGAGCAAAAGCGTGGGTCGTTGCAGCAGGCGCTGGCGGTTTATGACGCGGGGTTCAAGCCGCTGTGGCCGGCGGATTTGATCCAGTCCTATTTCAATGTGCTGAAAGAGACTCATTCGCTGCGAAGTTTTCTGGAGTCGGCGCGAGCGCAAGTCGCCGCGCGGCCGGTGGACATTGTGCCTGCGGCACGGATGTTCTACTACTACCAGCAGCAGGGTAACGCGGGCGGGGCGCAGCGGGCACTGCTGGAGTTCAAACAACGCAAGGATGCGCGCAAGGCGGCATGGACGGCAGACGAACTTTCCACCCTGGGCGAGTTGTTCGAGGGGCTGCGCAATTTCGATGAAGCAGCGCGGTGCTATTACGCGATGTACAGTTTGCCAGGCGCTTCAGAGAAGGCTCTGGCATCGCTTGCCAATGTGTTGATGACGGCGCCTGAACAGCAGATTCAGTTCGGCACTGGCGACCTTTCGCTGTATCGCGACATTGCAACTGTGGACAATAGTCCAGGGTTTTTGAACGGCATCCTGTCACTGGTTTTGAACACGTCGGAGCCTGAAGGGCACCTGGCACAGCAGGAACAGAAAGCGGGCGCGTATTTCCATCGGGCGAAGGCGGCGGAATTGATCACGCAGTTCGATAAGCAGTTCCCGAACTCCACACGCCGCGCGCAGTTGAATTCGCGATTGGTTGAAGCGTATGCGATTCACGGCGACAGCGATGGCGTGTTGTCGCGCGGTGCGAAGTTTTTGGCAGCGTTTCCGAAAGACCGCGAACGCGTCACCGTTTCGTTGCTGATAGCCGATGCCTATGCACGCAAGCAGCGCGTGGCGGAAGAGTTAGCCGCCTATGAGTCGCTGTTGAAGGAGTTGGGGTCGAATTCACTGGACCATGCGCGGGTGTTGGATCGCGCCATTGCACGGCTGGTTTCGCTGAAGCGGTTGCCCGATGCGCTGGCATTGTTGCGGCGCGAGTTGGACAGGAATCCGAACGATCCGAAATTGTATGAGAAGCTGGCGGGCTTCCTGGAACAGAACAAGCTGACGACTGAGATTGAAGACGTCTACAAGCGGGCAGTGCAGCATTTTCCCGATCCTTCGTGGCATCACAAACTGGCCCGCTATTACCTGAAGCAGAAGCATGCGGCAAAGTTTGAGCAGGTGGCGCGCGAGGTAATCGCGGTGTTCAATGGAACGGACATCGCACGGTACTTCTCTGAGGCGGGCGGGCAAAGCGCAATGGACGCCGTGTTGTATCGTCAGGTGAATTTGTACGCCGCGCAGCGCTTTCCGCATCACATGGAGTTTGTGAAGAACCTGCTGGCGGCCTATTCCGCGCGCGGAACGGCTGACGCTGTACAGTATGAGACTTTGCTGAGACGGTATTGGTATTTCGATGCGGACCTGCGCAACCGGTACTTTGAATTCCTTTCAAGAACGGGCAAACTGGATGCGGAGATTGCCGGGCTTAAGAACGACAGCCCGGCGGCAACGCAGTTCTTGTCAGAGGCTGCAATCTGGAAGTGCAAGTTTGAATCAGCGGCGCCCTTGATGAAGACACTGGCGGCTGACTATCCGGGCGACATGCAGTTGGTGGAACGCGCGGCTGCGGTGCAGCGTTCGCTGGGCGACCCGGCGGCCGCGATCAGCCTGGAAAATCAGATCGCCGCGGTTGCGCCCCGCGATCACGGGTCCGTCACACGCGCCGGAGAGATCTACGCGAACGGGGAAGACTTCGCCAAGGCGCGGCCGTTGTGGAACCATCTGGCGGAGATTGACCCGGGCAATCCGGGCGGATACCTGGAAGCGGCCACGGTGTTCTGGGACTACTATCAATACGACGATGCGCAGCGGCTGATCGCGGAAGGGCGCACGAAACTGCGTAATCAGAGTCTGTTCGCATTTGAAGCGGGCGCGATTCTTGAAAACAAGCGGGACGTACCGCGCGCCATCGCGGAATACGTGAAGGGCGCAGTGGAAACCGATACGGGCTCACCGGCGCGCAGCCGGCTGATTGAACTGGCGCGGCGGCCTGTCTTGCGTGCCACGATTGAACAAGCAACAACGGCGGCGGACCCGAATGTGGCGATGTTCGAACTGCGTAGCGCGATTTTGGAATCGCAGGGACGGCGGGCAGAACAGGAACAGTATCTAACCGCGGTGGCAGGACGCACATCGAGCGTCGATCTGCTCAACCGTATCGATAGAACCGCGGAACGGCAGGGCTTTGACAAGGTATCGGAGACCAGCTTGCGGCGTCAGATCGCATTGATGACCGACCCAATAGAGCGGATGCGCTTGACGCTGTCGCTAGTGCGATTGCAGGAAGGCCGGCGCGACATTGCAGGGGCAACGGCCACGCTGCAGGGGTTGTATCAGGGGAACCCGTCATCGTTGGGCGTGGTGCGGGCGGCCGTGAACTTCTACTGGCGTACAGGCAATCAGGCGCGGGCCGTTGCGTTGCTTCAGGAAGCTTCGCGCAATGCCAGTGCAAATTTGAAACTCGCGTTTACTCTCGAGGCCGCGCGCAAATCGATCGACACCGCGCAGTATGCGGCAGGGCGGCAGTTGTTGAACGGGCTGCTGACAAGCGATCCGTTCAATGCGGAATACATCGCGGCGATGGCGGATTCCTATGCGAAACAGGGCGACGACCGCGGGCTAACGGCACTGTATCGCGACAAGCTGAAGGCGATTGAAGGCTCCACGCTGACGGCGGACGAGCGCAAAACGCGCATCGCAGCGATGCGGCGGTCATTGATTCCAGTGTTGACGCGGACGAAGGATTTCGCGGGCGCGGTGGATCAATATATCGAGATCATCAACCGTTTCCCGGAGGATGAATCGACAGTACGAGAAGCGGCGCAGTATGCGGCGGTGAATGCGCGCAAGCCACAGCTTTCGGCTTACTATGCGAAGACCATGGCTGCGTCGCCGCGCGATGCGCACTGGCCGGCGGTGGCGGCGATTGTGGAGACGATGTTCGAAAACTACCCGGGCGCGATTGAGGCCTATAACAAGGCCGTGCAAATCCGCCCTGACCGCACCGATTATTTGATTGCGCGGGCGAATCTGGAAGAGCGGCTGATGCGCTTCGACGAAGCTTATACTTCGTACTCGAAGCTGTATGACCAGACGTATCGCGATCCGTCGTGGATGCGGAAGATGGCCGAGACGAGGGCCCGGCAGGGGCGCACCGATGAAGCCGTGAAGCATCTAAGGCAGGCGATGATCGATAATCGTCCGCCGAAGCCGGAGCTGTTTTTCAACGCAGCCGATACGCTTGAGTCATGGAACATGCTGCCCCAAGCGAAGGAGCACGCGGAAGCAGGCATCGCGTTGCTGACGGCGGAAGCGGATCGCGATAGCTCGGCGCATTTGTATGGCCGCATCATGGCGCGACTGCGGCAATATGACGCGGCGTATGCGAAGCTGCCAGAGTTCGGACTGCTTGTCGAGACGGCCCATGCTTCATCGAAATACTACACGCCGGAAGAGAAGGTGCAGTTGAGCACGTGGCTTGAGGGGCGGCGCGGAAAGTTCGACGCCAATCAACTGTCGGGCATTGCAGCCAACGCGGGCTTGATGGATTTGAGCGTGCGTTTCAGGGTTCAGGCATTGATGGCCAGCGCGAAGACGCCCGAAGCCATGTCGCAGATGCAGAACCTGATCTCAGTGCAGCGCGGACGCATGCGATTTGAGGAGTTGGGCACGCAACTGGAAGCCTTCTGGCGCCAATATCCAGAGGACGATCAAAAAGCTTCGATCCTCGATTTCGCGGCGGACGCGTATCAATCGGCGGCCAATTTCGGCGCTGAGTTGCGGGCGTTGACGAATCGCAATCGCACGGCTGCGCTGAGTGGAGAACGGTTGGACCGCTACATGGAATTGATTGCGGCGAACAATCCGCAGATCATTGGGTCGATGACAGCGAGTGCTCCCTATCTGGGCGAGGCGTTCGCGAACTATGCGATCCGCAAAGAGAATTTCGACCTGGCGCTGCGGTCGCTGGCAGCGCGCGGGACTTCGCTGACGCCGGCATGGAACAACGCGAACAAAGCGCTGTTGGGAGTCTATTTCAAGCAGCCCTTCGCCACGGTAAGTGCGTCGTTCCAGGCCGCGCTTGTGGATGCACCGATCGGCCAACGCATCGGAAATACGGCCTCGCGCGATAACCAGCTGATTGGGAAAGAGTGGTTCTACTTCGGGGCCCGCTACGGGGAATTGCTGGAGCGCAACCAACAACCAACGGCCGCGGATTATCTGATGGCGTCGGAAGAAGGCTCGCCGTTCAGCGCGCAGCCCTATATGCAACTGGGCGATTTCTATCGCGAAAGAGGCAAGACCAATGCCGCCCGCGATGAGTATCTGAAGGCGCTGGAGATCGATGCGCGGCGTGCGGATGCGCATAACCAAATCGCGATCATCCTGTTCGATGCGGGCAATCGCACCGAAGCGGTGGCGCGGTGGAAGCTGGCGCTGGATGTTCTGGCGGCACAACAAAACCAGCGCGGCGTGCCGGAATCGTTCTGGGAGAACACGCGCAGTCTGCTTGAGGCGGCGGCGAAGCGCCAGTCGTTCGCGCCGCTGAAAGAAGATGCGGACCGTCTGCTGCGCACTTACATGCGGCGCAATGGAACGTATCGCGCGGACGACCTGCTGATCGGAGCGCTGGCGGCGGGCGGCACAGATTGGGTTCTGGACCTGACACGAGCGGCAGCCAATCAAGCGGCTGTACTGGCGTATCTGGCAAGGGCGGATTGGATGCCTGGCGATCAACGCATGGGTTTGATGCGGCGCATGGTACAAGCCGCGGAGAGCCGCGTGGCACAGTCGTTCGGCGACGAGCGAAATATGGCTGACGCGGAGTTGACGCGGTACAAAATGCAGTGGCTGGAGCACCTGTTGACAACAAAGCAATTCGCGCAAGGGTCAGCAGTGCTGGCCAGCTTCAGCGACGAAACGCGGAAAAACAGCTCCAGCGAGTTAATTCAGTACGAAGTGAAGTTTGCGGCGCAGGCCGGCACTTTGGACGCACTACTGGCGAAGTATGAAAACGATGAGCAGAGTGCGACACAGCCGGAACAACTGCGCAACATTGCGGGCGACCTGCGGCGGATGAAGCTCAACGATGCGGCGCGCAAGCTTCTGGAATTCAGCTACCTGCGTGAACTGGAGGGCAGTTTTGTATCGCCGACGGCGCTGCTTGGACTTGCTGGAGTGCGCCTCGAACAGAACCGCCTTGCAGATGCGATGGTGTTGCTGCGGCGCGTGACACTGACGCTGGGCGAGCCGTTTGAGAATCATCGCGCAGCGGCGCAGTTGTTGCTGGACAACAATCATGCGGCGGAAGCGATGGAGTTTCTGTCGGCGCGAGTAAAGGCCGTGCCGTGGGATGCAGAGTCGCGGCAGATGCTGGCTATGGCGCAGAAGAACGAGGCGGATTTGACTGCGGTGGCTTCTTCGTTGCAGTCGCCATATGCCGCACGGATCGCCGCGGCTAAGGCGCTGAACAAGGCAGGCGTCAAGCTTGGTTCGGGAGAGTTGGATCTCTTGGCCGCGAATCAGGCCGAAGGACCGGCGGCAGAAGCGCCGCTCTTCTTCGAAGCGCGGTTGGCGGCGGCGATGAAGGCTACGGACAACGCTGTCAAGTTCCGCATGTTGGGCGATGCATTCGCCATGGGGCAACCTGGAGTGGACTACCGCGCAGCATACTTCCGCGCGGCGATCTCGGCGAACAAGACGCGAACTGGCCTGGCCATTCTGAACAACGAGGCGATGCAGGGCTCGGACGAGTTTCTGCGAGGATGGAACGCGGCGGCGGGCGAACAGGCAAAGCTGGCCAGTGAATATGCAGCAGCACTGAAGCGCGGCGGGCAGTTGAGCATGGCGGAAACTTACTACCAGCAAGCCGACCGGCTGGCGCCGAATGCCGCTTGGAAAAAAGAGGCCGACGACGCGGGCAAGGAATTGGCACGGCGTCAGGCGAACGAACGGCGCTGGCCGGTGATTACGGAAAACATCGAGCAGGATCGCATTGTGCAGCCGTTGCTGGCACAGGGAGGCGGGCAATGAAATTACGCTATGCGTGGATAGCCATTCCGGTCGCGGCCCTGATGGTGTGGGGATGGGCGCAATTGCCGCAAACTCCGGCAACGCTGGCATCGAACATGCCTCCGGGTGCGGTGCTGTATCTGGAAGCGAAGGATTTCGCGGCGCTGCTGAACGATTGGAACAAGTCACCGGAAAAACCGGCGTGGCTGGCAAGCGCCAACTATGACATGTTTTCGAAATCCCGATTGTTCCTGCGGCTGTCGGATGCTCAGACGGAGTTCGCGGAGGCGGCAGGAGTGCCGCCAGACATGGCGATGCTTTCGAGCGTTGCCGGCAGTGAATCCGCGCTGGCGATCTACGACATCGGCAAGCTGGAGTTCCTGTACATGACGCGGCTCCCGGCTGCTACCGCGGCGCAGTCAGTGTTTCGCAGTGCGTTGGCCAAGTGGTCGCCACGCTCGGCCGATGGCATTTCATATTCGGTGAAGATCGACAAAGCAACGAAGCGCGTAACGGCCTACTCCGCTAGCAACGGCATGCTGCTGCTGGCCACGCGCGAAGATCTAATGGCGGGAGCGCTGGCGCTGCTGGCCAAGCGGCCCAATGCAGCGCTGCGCAACGAAGCGTGGTTCGATCATGCGGTGCGCGGCGCAGGACCGAGCGGCGAATTGCGGCTGGCGTGTAATTTGGAGTCGCTGACGAAGTCTCCGCACTTCCGGTCCTATTGGATCCAGCAGAATATTACGGAGTTGAAGCAATACGAAGTGAGCGTGGCGGACCTGACGCGCAGCGGTACGGAGGTTCGCGAGAAGCGGGTGTTGATTCGCGCGGCGGCGAGCGCCGAGGTTGCCGATGCGTCTGGCCCAATCGCGCAGTTGCTGCGCATGGTTCCGGCCAACGCGGGCTTGCAGCGGGCATGGGGCTCGCCGCAAACGGCACTGGCTGAGCAGTTGGTGACGGCGAAGATTCTGGCGCCGCACGCAGGCGGTAGCCCTGCTGGGAAGTTCGCTCCACCGGATGCAGGAGCCAGCGCGCCGGAAGGCAGCGAAGACGATCTGGAGACGAAGATCGACGAGACGCCCTACTCCGCCGCAGACGCCGCGTTTCATGCCGAGGCGTTGCGCACGCTGCTGCAGACGGTAGAACTGGAGGCGGCGTTAAGCGTGCAATCGACGAAGCCGCAGGCGGACGGCGTGTTCATCGGGTCCGAAGCGGCAGTGGCATTGCTCGCGAAGACCGCGTGGAACGGTGACGCGGCGCGGGCTGCGGTGCTCGCTTCAGTGGATGGACTTTGGACGAGCGGCAAACTGGGCCTCAACTGGGTGGCGAAACAGTCGAGCGCGGGCCGCACCTACTATACGATTAGTGGCTTGAGCCCGGTGGTGATGGCGCTCGACGGCCGCACCCTGTTGTTGGCCACTTCCGAAGCGTTGTTGCTATCGATGCTGCAGCCGGCCAACACCGCGGCTCCGGCACTGGAAAGCAAGACAGTATTTACGGCGCAGTTCCGCCATGGAGTTGAGCGGGCGAACTTCGGGCGGCTGATGAAATTGATTGAGCATTCGTCTCCTGGAGCGGAAGGACCTGCCAACGGTCGCGAGCCGGAATTCTTCTCTGAGAATCTGCTCAGCCTGTCGATGTCGCTGGCACGGGTAGAGTCAGAGTCGATCGCCGTGCGCGACCTGGGCAATGCCGTGACGCAGACCGTTGTGTACCGGCTACGCCAATGATTCTGCTGTTCGCATTGTTGGCCGGGCTTGAGGAGCAGACGATTCTGCGCACATTGGACGCGCACTTCACCGGGGATTATCTGCTGTACGACAGCCAATCGAAACGCACCGCGGGAAGCCGGGGATTCGATGCGGGGACAGCGGTGGCCATCGGATCGCTGATCAAGCCGTTCACGACGATCGCATATGGCGATGGGCACCAGTTTCAGTACCCGGAGTTCACGTGCATGGGCAAAGACTGCTGGCTGCCGCGGGGGCATGGCAAGGTGCGCATCACGGAGGCGATCGGCCATTCGTGCAATGCGTATTTTCTGTCGATGGCGGCGCGGATGAATCCGGCGGATGTGGCGGACGTGCTGGCCAAGCTTGGTGTGGCGCGCCCCAAGACCGACGTGCCGCAGCAAACGCTGACGGGCATGGGTGCGGCATGGAAGTTTTTGCCGCAACAAGTGGCGGCGGCGTATGCGGAGCTGGTGTTACGGGCGTCGCAACCGGGAATGCGCGAAGCGGTAGCCGGCATGCGCGTGGCGGCGAAGGCAGGCACTGCGCGGCCACTGGGCGTGTTCACCCTGGCCAAGACCGGTACGGCGCCGTGCCCGCGCGATGCGGGCGACGGGTTCGCAATGGCTCTCTTCCCCGCCGATTCACCGCGATATGCACTGCTGGTGCGCGTGCACAATTCGACGGGCGGGCGGACGGCGACTATGTTGGCGCCGGCACTGCATCGCATACGGAATGGGAAATGACTATCCTGATTGCCGTGTTCGGGCTGTTCCATCCGCAACTGCTGACGGTGCGGCCGGCGACTGCGAGCCCGGTCCGCGTTGTTGAGCCCGCGGCGAAAGAGTTGCGCGCAACGGCGGAGCTTCGCACGGGCATGAAGATCGAAGGCGACTTCGTGCTGGCCGTGCCGGGCAAGATCGAACGGCGATTTCAAGGGCGGCTCGACGTGCGGCAAGGCAAGGGCGAACTGATCGCCGTGCTGGAGGCCGATCTGGAGCGTGCGGTCGCAGCGGTGGTTGCGGCTGAGATGCCGGCGTCGTTCGCGGAAGAGGCACGCAAGGCACAGGCAATCGTAGCGCGGTCATGGTACATTGCTTCGCGCGGACGACATGGCGATTTCGATTTCTGCGATACGACGCATTGCCAGGTCTTCAAAGAGCCGGCCACAGCGGCCTACCCGCCGCTTGCGATACGATATCGCGGCGAAGCATTCGCGCCGCTCTATTCGGCCAGTTGCGGAGGCGAAACAAAAACCGAGGCGGATACCGGCATGAACCCTGATGCCTACCCGTATTTTCGAGTGGCGTGTGCGGAACATGCCGAGGCCTGGGAGCGCCGTTTCCACGGCGACGACGCGGCGGCGATTCAGCGGCAGCCGCATTCAGAGCGGGTCCGGCTCGCGCTGGGCCGCGCACTGGGATGGGACGCGCTACCTTCAAACAACTACATTGTGGCGGTACAAAGCGATGAAATCGTGGTGAAGGGCAAGGGCCGCGGACATGGCCTTGGGTTGTGTCAACAGGGTGCGGATGCGATGGCGCGCCAGGGAGCAATGGCGGCGCGGATCATCGAACATTTTTACCCGAATACAAGGATTAGCGGGATGCGCTAAAATTCTCCTTCAACAGTTGGAGCGACATTACTTATGAAAACTTCTCTTCTTTTCCTGGCGCTTCTTGCCCCGGCCATGGCTTCCACCTTCGGCAAATTCCCGTTGCGTTTCGAAGAACGTGACGCGGCGGCGGGGCAGTACATTTCGCGCGGTCCCGGCTATGCGATCCGGCTGCATCCGGCGGGCGCGGACTTGCGCACCGCAGCTTCGGAGGTATCGGTAATTCTATTGGGCGCAAATCCGAAGGCTGCGGCAAAGCCGATGGAAGTGCTGGCGGCACACTCCAACTATTTCATCGGGTCCGATGCCCGCCAGTGGAAGAGCAATCTACGGAACTTCGCACGAGTGCGTTACTCGCAGGTGTATCCGGGAATCGATTTGGACTACTACGGCCACGGCGACAGCCTTGAATATGACTTCCTTGTCGCGCCAGGTGGGGATCCCAACGCGATCCGCATGCAGTTCAGCCGCGTGCGCATCACGGCCGCCGGCGACCTTGAGATGACCGATGGCATCGTGTGGCGCAAGCCCGTGGCCTATCAAAACCTGCATGGCAACCGGCAGCCGGTCCCGGCGGAGTTCGTTCAACTGGCGGAGAACCGCATCGGATTCCGCACCGGTGCATACGACCACACGCAGCCACTGATTATCGATCCGGTGTTACAGTACGCGACCTATCTGGGCGGCTCGGGAGCGGACGAGGCCAACGCCATCGCGGCGGACGCGGCGGGCAACACTTACATCACGGGCTTTACGAAATCCATCGATTTTCCTACTAAGCCTGGCGTGTTTCAACCGGTGCCACAAGGCAGCCAGGATGCGTTCATTGTCAAGATCAGCCCCAACGGCAGTGCGATTCTCTATGCGACGTTCATTGGAGGCAATGGTACGGATACAGCACTGGGAATCGCCATCGACGCGCAGGGGAATGCTTACATTACGGGCCGCACTGAGTCAACAAACTTCCCGGTTACCACGGGTGCGTTTCAAATGACTCTCAGTGGCGGAAATGGAATCGGCGATGCGTTTGCGCTGAAGCTTGATCCGACAGGCGGAAAGCTGGTTTATTCCACATACCTTGGCGGCAGCCTGGACGAGCAGGGCAACAGCATCGCGGTGGATAAGAGCGGTAGCGCGTACGTTGCCGGATGGACGCAGTCGCTGAATTTTCCGCAAGTGAATGCAGTTGGGCCAGTGCGCGGCGGCACGGATGCGTTTGTGGCAAAGCTTTCGACGGATGGGACCAAACTTATTTACGCGACCTATCTCGGCGGCTTCGCCCGCGACGTGGCCAATGGAGTGGCAGTGGATAGTTCGGGCGCTGCCTATGTGACCGGAGAAACCAGATCGGACAATTTCCCGGTCAGCGCTTTGGCGTTTCAGAAAACCCTGAATGGCACGTCCGATGCTTTCCTCACCAAGCTGAGCGCCGATGGCACCAGTATTGTCTATTCCACTTACTTCGGTGGCGAGTCGACCGAGGATGCGCGGGGCGTGGCGGTGGACAGCACCGGCGCGGCGTGGATTACGGGCCAGACCGCATCGGCTGGGTTACCGGTGCTGGGGAATGCGATCCAGCGCGCCTCTGGTTTCTTGCCAGATGCCTATGCCGCACGCTTCGGACCAAGCGGACAGTTCCTACAGTTTTCTTCCTACATCGGGGCGGAGGGAGACGAAGCGGGCAACGCGGTGGCGGTAGACGCCTTCGACAATGCCGTGATCGTTGGACAAACCAACTCGCAGGGATTCCCCATAGCGAGCGGCCTGGGAGGCTCTATTATTTTTAACGGCAACACGTTTCCATTTCCCAACGCAGGCGGATGGGATGGATTCGTACTGAAATTCAACGCCAACGGAATTGCGCCGATTTATGAATCCTGCTTTGGCGGAAAGGGCGATGACTACGCACGCGGAGTGGCCATTGACGGGAGCGGCAATGTATATATAACAGGATCAACGACGTCGAAAGACCTGCGCACGGCGGGGAGCTTGCAGACTACATTCGGCGGCGGAGACACGGACGGCTTTGTGGCTCGCATTTCCGAGATTTCGGTTTCCATCACTCCCACTTCGGCGAATTTAGGCCCCAGCCAGACGCTGCAGTTTAACGCCACTGTGATGAATACGGCGAATACCAATGTGGTCTGGTCTATCAATCCGGCCGTGGGTACGATTTCCAACACGGGGCTGTACACGGCACCGGCCACTGCTATCACTTCGACCACCGTTACAGTGACGGTGACCAGTGTCATCGATAACAGCAAGTCGGCGTCCGCGACGATTATTGTTGGCCCGCCGGTTTCCGTTACAGTGACACCGGCAACGGTGACGCTGGGGCAATCACAGACGCAGCAGTTCACGGCGAACGTGACCGGAGCCTCGAATACCCTGGTGAATTGGAGCATTACTCCGCAACTGGGCACGATCAGCGGTGCGGGGCTGTACACGTCGCCGGCTTCGATTCCGGTGGCAGGAGCAGTGACGGTGACAGCTACCAGCGTGGCCGATGGATCAAGGTCGGCATCGGCACAGGTGACGTTGCAGCCTCCGGTGCCCGCGGTCATTGTGATTACGCCCGTTACGATCGCCATGAGGGCGGGGCAGAAACAGCAGTTTTCGGCCGCGGCAACAGGCCTTGCCTCGGCGGCAGTTACCTGGTCGATTTCGCCGCAAACAGGCACCATCGATCCGACAGGGTTGTACACGGCTCCATACCCGGCGCTTGCCACGCAAGCCATCACTGTGACGGCACGCAGCACCGTGGATAGTACGGTGACCGGCACGGCCACTATTTCCTTGGCGGCATCGGGCGCGCAGATATCGTCCGAAGGCGTCACCAATGCGGCGAACTTCCAAAGCGCGGCGGCAATGGGCGGCATCTCGCCCGGCCTGATCGTCACTGTTTTCGGGACGGAGATCGGTCCGGCACAACTGGCGGGTTTGCAGTTGACGAGTTCGGGAACCAGGGTCGATACGATCGCCGGCGGCACGCGGGTTCTGTTCGATGGAGTCGCGGCGCCGATGATCTATGCCTTGTCGGGACAGGTGAGTTGCGTCGCGCCGTACGCGCTGGCCGGCAAGATCTCAACGCAGGTGCAGGCGGAGTACAACGGGCAGCGGTCGAATGCCGTGACAGTGCCGGTGCAGGCGGCGTCTCCGGCTGTCTTTACCGCGGATTCGTCGGGCAAAGGCCAGGGTTCCATCCTGAACCAGGACAATTCGGTTAACTCGGCCGCGAATCCAGCGGCGGCGGGATCGGTCGTCGTGATTTACGCGACTGGCGCAGGGCAGACGAATCCGGCCGGTGTGGATGGCGCCATCATCGGCGTGCCGCTGCCGGTGCTGGTTCAGGCACCGAAGGTCTCCATCGGTGGGGTAGATGCGGAGGTTTTGTATGCGGGTCCGGCACCAGGTCTGGTGGCGGGCGTGTTGCAGATCAATGCCAAGATTCCGGCGGGGCTGAGCGGCTCGTCGTCGGCAATTAAGATCAACTTCGGGACGGCTACTACGCTGACTACGGCTACGGTGAGTATCAAGTAGGATTGTAGGGCAGCCCTTTAATATTCGTCTGAACTGGTTCGAGAAGGCTTGAAGACATAGCGCTCGCAAGCGAGCGGCCCGCTTCATCCTTCGACACATTTGCACGTCCGTGGGTGGCGCAGGCAATTTGCCTGTGCGAATACTAACTCAAAGAACAGCCCAATTAAAGGCCGAGTGCCACTCGGTGAGCAGATTACCATTCTGCCTACATCGGATTACTGCTGACGAACAGCTTCGGGATGCTGCAGGATCAGCGTGTCGACATTTTGCGCCGCCTGGAGTTGATAAGGTCCTTTGATCTCCATGCAGCGTTTGTAGAATTTCAGAGCGTCGCCGTATTTTTCCAATCTCAGATTCACATAACCGAGCGAGTTCAGAACAATGGCAGCGAGTTCTCCGTTGCCCACATATCCTAGCGCCGCGCGAAAGTGGGCATCGGCGCTGATGTACTGGCCGGCTTCCATCTGCAGGAAGCCAATCATATAGAAGGCAGATCCGTTGCACGTGGCTTTCTGGCGCTCCCAATCTGCATTGCTGATATTTGACGGCCTCGGCTTTGTGCGCATTACTTCAATCAGGCGCTGGCAGAAGGCGATAGCGCGCCCCGATTCGCGACGCTGGAAATAGTAATCGGCAATAAACAACAGAATGTCTTCGTGATTTTTCGAAACATCGAGCACACGCAGGCCCGCTTCAACCGCCTTGCCCGTGCTGCCCAACTGGCGATAAGCGAGGAAGTAGAGAAGGTCGACATTGGCTCTATTCGCCGGATCATCGCCGGACTTCACCAGTTCATCCAAAATGGCAAGGCGCTTCGAAGGATCTTTTGCATCCAGTGCCTTAGCGTAAAGACCGCCATCTTTGCTGGCGACGAACTGTTGTGCCAGGTTCACGCTGGCCTGCCAATCGGCGACATCGTCGGCATTCGACGGTTGAGCGGAAGCAACCACGCGCGGCGCCATCTCGTTCAAGCGTTGAAACCACTTTCCAGTGAGCGCTTTGTCGCCTTGGGCCTCAGCGGCTTTCCAGGCATAGTATGCGGCATCGATATGGTTCGGATTCACGACCAGCAGCTTTTCCGCGGTTTTGATGACATTTTCATGTTCGCCGGCCTGGCGCTGTGCTTCCAGAACCTGTTCCAGACTCCAGATGGAAGCGGGATGCTTGGGGAACATGGTGGCGAACTGTTTGATCAACTCAAGCCGTTTATCCGCGTCGTCCTCCAGATCCAATAGGGAGAAGAACTGCCCTTCCTTACTTTGTGGATCAACCGCGGGCTTGCGCGAAAGCAGACCCAGAGCATAGCCCTGCGCAAGGAATAACAGGAGTGCGGACACGCACAATGCGTGTGATAGAGATTGAATCACAGCGGGTCTACCCTTCTGAGACATGGTTACTTGTCTATCGGCAATCGACTGTTAAAACATTAACGATCTGGGTGAGAATTGGAGGTAGTCCACGGAACATTTCCTGCCCGTTTGCCGAGGATATTGACAATGAATCAGAGAAGGTTCATATTGAGCATTGCTAGTGTTCATGAGGGGCTTTTTCAACAGGGCCTCAAGCCAGCGAATCACCTTAGAAAACCTTACGTTTTACCTATCTCGTCTCAGGATTATTGCTAGACCGACTAAGGTTATCGAACAATTGCTGAGATCCCCTAAACGCTCTATCGTTAAGAGTGAGGGAGCGAGAATGCTTCGAGGGATAGCAATCAGTCCAGATCAAGAACTTTCCGATCAGCTGGAAGACCTGTTGACCGAAGTCGGTCACATAGGTCTCGTCAGAAAGATCGAAAAATACCCGGCGGGTATCGAACTGTCCCGGTTTCTTCGGGCCCACGCGCCACAAGTCATCTTCTTGAGCATCGAGAATTTGGCCAAGGCGGTGGACACGATCTCCGGTATAGAAGCAACTGTGCCCGGCATGCAAATTGTCGCCATCAGCCGCAGCTGCGACCCGCAGACGCTGCTCGAACTGATGCGGATCGGTGTTCGCGAATTCATGTCCATGCCGTTCAGCCGGCAGGATTTGTACGAAACGCTTGGCCGCATCAACGAGAATCTGGAAAAGAAACCAGTCGCCAATTTTGCCACGGACATGATGTTCTCTTTCCTGCCTTCGAAGGCAGGCGTGGGAGCATCCACGATTGCCCTGAATGCATCGGTTTCCGCTTCGCAGCTACCGGAAGCGAAAACCATTTTGGTCGACTTCGATCTAAACAGCGGCATGCAGCGTTTCATGCTGAAGCTGGACAACGAATACTGCCTGACCGACGCTGCCGAAAATTCCTTCCGCATGGACGACAACCTGTGGCCGCAACTGGTAACAACCATCGGAAACCTGGATGTTCTGCACTCCGGCAAGCTGAATCCTAACTTCCGAATTGAGGCATCGCAGGTGCGCCACTTGATCGATTACATGCGGCGCATGTACAAAGTGGTGTGCGTGGATCTTTCCGGCAACATGGAAAAGTACTCGCTGGAGATCATGCAGGAATCCAAGCGTGTTTATCTGGTCTGCACGCCGGAAATCACGTCTTTGCATTTGGCTAGGGAAAAGTATAACTATTTGAAGACGCTGGACCTGGGCGATCGCGTAACCGTGCTCTTGAATCGCGCTCAGAAGCGGGCGGTGATTTCGCCGGCACAGATCGAAGAACTGCTCGGTATTCCTGTGGCGATGACGTTCCCGAACGATTACCAGGGCGTTCACCGCGCCTTGACAATCGGCCGCAACGTGGAACCATCGACGGAACTGGGCAAGCAGTTTTCGAAACTGGCCCAATCGATGTTTGAAAAGAAAGTAGTCTCTACGCCGGAAAGTAAGAAGCGCTTCGTGGAATACTTCAACCTGCTGCCGGGCCGCTACTCGCTGTTTCCCGACGGCAAAAAGCCCGCTGTTTAATCAGATTTAAGCAAATGCCGGGAGTTACCCTATAATAGTGGTTTCCCGGCAATTGCCATGTCAAACAACACAGACGCCTACGTACGCCAACATCAAACCCGTCTTCTTGACGAGTTAAAAGACTTCCTGAGAATCCCCAGTATCAGCACTCTTCCGGAGAACAAGCCGGATGTGGAGCGGGCGGCCCAGTTTGTGGCCAAGAGCCTGCAGGACGCTGGCCTGGAAAACGTCGAAATCATCCCAACTGCAGCCCATCCCTTGGTGTATGCCGATTGGCTGCATGCCCCAGGCAAGCCCACAGTGCTCTGCTATGGCCATTACGATGTGCAGCCCCCCGATCCGCTCGATCTATGGGTCAGCCCGCCCTTTGAACCTGTCGAGCGAGACGGCAATCTCTATGCCCGCGGTTCGGCCGACGACAAGGGCCAGATGTACATGCACATCAAGGCTGTTGAGGCGTTGCGGGCGGTCACTGGCACGCTGCCGCTGAATCTGAAGTTCCTGATCGAAGGCGAAGAGGAGTGCGGCGGGGCATCAGTAGCGAGCTACGTGGAAAAGAACCCTCAAAAACTGGCCGCCGATGTGGCGCTGGTTTCAGACACTGCGCTATACGCCGAAGGACTGCCCACCTTGTGCACCGGTCTGCGCGGCCTGATCTACATGGAACTCGAAGCCACCGGTCCGATGCGCGATCTGCATTCCGGCCTCTATGGCGGCGCGGCCCCAAACGCGGTCTACGGCTTGATTGAACTGCTGGCGAAGGCCAAGGACGCCAACGGCGTGATTCAAATTCCAGGCGTCTATGACGACGTAGTGGAACCGGCGGCGGCCGAGATCGAAAGCTGGCAGCGGCTTCCGTTCAACGAAGCGGAATTTCTGAAAAAAGAAGTGGGGTCAACGGAACTGACTGGCGAACCGGACCGCACTGTTCTTGAGCGCGTCTGGTCGCGGCCAACGCTGGAAGTACATGGCATCGCCGGCGGCTTCACTGCGGCGGGCGCCAAGACGGTGATCCCGGCCAAGGCAACGGCGAAAGTCAGCATGCGCATGGTGCCGAATCAGGATCCGGAGAAGATCATCGAAGCATTCAAGGAGTGGGTGAAGCAGAACACGCCCAAAGGCATCGTCATGGAGGTCCGGGTACTCAGCAGCGGATCCGGGCTCTTGGTGAATCCTGACCACAAAGCAATCGCAGTGGCGGCCAAAGCATTCGCCGATGTCCTGGGCAAGCAAACTGTTTTCGTGCGCTCCGGCGGATCGATCCCGATTGTAGGCGATTTTGCCCGCAATCTGCATATCCCCACCATCCTGATGGGCTTCGGCCTGCCGGACGATGGGTTGCATTCACCCAACGAAAAATACCGCATCGAAAACTACTATCAGGGCATTATGACTATCGCTCATTTCTTTGAGCAGTACGGGAGCTGATCTATTCCCGCCCAAGAACAGTCTCAATCGGAAAGCGTTGTCCGTTCAGCGGGCATTGTTTCTATTGCCGTTGGAATGAGCCGCGTCACCGGTCTGCTGCGGGAAATGGTGATGGCGCATTTTTTTGGCGCCGGCTTCGCCAGCGAGGCGTTCCGCATCGGCTTTTTGATTCCGAACCTGACGCGCGACCTGTTTGCCGAGGGCGCGCTGAGCAGCGCATTCATTCCGGCGTTTGTCGACACCATGCAGCAGAAGGGCCGCAAGGAAGCGGCTCATCTGGCGAATTTGGTGGCGACGGCGATCATGCTGATCGTCGGCGCGATGTGTGTGCTTGGAATCTTGCTAGCTCCCAATTTGGTAGAGATGCTCGCCAGTCCCTTCCACAACACTCCAGGAAAGTTCGAACAAGCAGTGCGCATGACGCGCATTATGTGGCCGTTTCTGCTGTTGGTGGCAATGGCCGCGCAGGTAATGGGAATTTTGAATTCCTGCGGGCAGTTCGGTGTGCCCGCCATGGCGTCGACGCTGTTCAATATTTTTTCGCTGGCGGCGGGCTTGTCCATCGGCTTCCTCGGCCCGTTCGGCATTTCTCCCATTGAGGGAATGGCATGGGGAGTCGTGATCGGGGGAGGCATGCAGTTGGCATGGCAGATCCCGTCATTGTACAAACAGGGATTCTATTTCCGCCCGGCTTTTGACTGGGCGCACCCAGGGATGAAGCGGATACTGCGTCAGATGGGTCCGGCGATCCTCGGCAACTCGGCGGTACAGATCAACGTCACGGTGAACACGTACCTGGCAACGCACATCAACGATCCGGTTCGCGGCTTTAACAGTTCGGTCAGTTGGCTGCAATACGCTTTCCGATTCATGCAGTTTCCGCTCGGACTGTTTGGCGTGGCCATTGCGAGCGCCACTTTGACCTCCATTTCGCGCAGTGCATCCTCTGGAAACATGGACGAGTTCCGGCGCACCCTTTCGCGCTCGCTAGGTATGGTATTCCTATTGACCATCCCCTCGTCAGTAGGACTGGTTTTATTGAGAGAATCGATGATTGGAGCAGTGTATCAGGGAGGAGAAATTGCAACTTACGATATCCGGCAGATCGCCGTTGCCCTCTCCTTTTACTCTTTGGGACTTTGCGGATACTCGGCGCTGAAAGTTCTGACGCCGGCCTTCTACGCGCTCAACGATTCGCGCACGCCCATGATGATCAGCTTCTGTTCGGTGGTGATCAATTACGCAGTGGCCGTTACCATGGTTCGCGGGGCGGGCCTGGGGCATGCCGGGCTTGCGATGACCACTTCGGTTGTGGCGAATTTCGCATTTCTCTTGCTGTTTCTGATTCTGCGCAAGCGGATCGGCGGCATGCACGGCCGTGCGCTGTTCGACACGGTGGTGAAAGTTGCCTTCGCCGCGCTGCTGATGGGGATGGCTGTCGCCGCCTCCAGCTATGGCATGCGGAACCTGTGTGGAACCTCAAAATTGGGCCGAATTGCCGACCTCGTGGTCTCGATTCCCATCGGCGTAACCATCTTCTATCACGCATGCCGCTACGCAAAAGTGAGCGAGCTGGAACTGGCGTTGAAAGCTTTAACAGCACCTCTAGCCCGAATGCGTGCTAAAATTCGATAACAACATGATTGCGGACCTTCAGCTCGTTATTCAGTTACAGGGACTCGACCTAAAGATTACCGCGCTCGAAAACGAGATCGCGCGGCTCCCCAAACAGATAGCCGGAATCGAGAAAGCGCTCGATTCCCACCAAAGGAAATTAGATGTTGATCGCGCCGCACTGTCGGCGAATCAAAAAGAGCGCAAAAAGATCGAAGGCGACGTCCTGGCGCACCAGGGAAAGATCTCGAAACTGCACGATCAGATGCAACAGGCCAAGAACAATGAGCAGTACAAGGCCTTCCAGCACGAGATCGATTTTTGCCAGCAGGAGATCCGCAAGTGCGAGGATCGCACTATCGTCCTGATGGAAGAATCCGAACCGCTGGACCGGAACGTGAAGGCAGCCGAAGCGGAATTGAAAAAAGAAAAGGTTGCAGTGGATGCCGAAAAGGCCACCGCCAAGGATCGCACGGCGGCTGACCAGCAGCAACTCGCTGAAATGATTGCCAAGCGCAAAGACGTGGTGAAAGAGATTTCCCCAGCAGTCATGGTGAAATACGACCGCCTGCGCAAGAAGCACAAGAACGGCTATGCGGTTTCCGAAGTGATCGATGGCCGCTGCCAGATGTGCCAGATTTCGCTGCGTCCGCAATACTTCCAGGAAGTGCGCCACAACAACGACGTGCTACCTTGCGAAATGTGCATGCGCCTGCTCTACTTCAATCCGCCGGCAGTGTTTGACCACGACATCAACTCACCGGCTTTCTCCAAGGTCTAGCGTTTCGCCCAGTACCGATCGCGGGCTTGGATAACAAGCCCCTTTTGCTTCACTGCGAGCTGAATGCGGCGAAATTCGGAAACATCCACAGGCACATCGGAAACGTAGCCGAGGCTGTATTGGCTGCGCAGCTCGTCCTGGATCAGATCGAACACCTGTTCGATGCTGAGCTTTTTCGTCACCTCATAAAACGCCCCACCTGTTTCGCGGGCCATGCGCTGCAACACGGCCTTGCCGTTAGGTCCGAAGCCACCATAGGCGCCGGCATCCGTAAAATAAATGGAATAGATGATCGTGTCATTGCGCAGCGCGGCTTCAATGGAATCCAGGATGGCGCGGTGGCTGCCGGTATCCACGCCATCGGAGAGAACGATCATCGCTTTGCGGCCGGTGACTTTGCTCATCACCTCGTCCGCGCCTATCGCCATGGCGTCGTAGAGCAGCGTGCCGCCGCCCACCTGTTGCATCAATTGCGAGCGGGTGGGGGTGTCGACAAAGGCCAGCGCTTCGTCGAGCTTCTGCCTCGACGAGGTCAGGATCTGGGCCGTCTTCACGCTCATATCGAACTGCATAAGGAAGACCTGGTCTTTTTCGGGCCGCAGCACCTGATCGAGAAAGCGTCGGCAGGCGCCGCGTTCCTGTATGAGCACCTTTTCCTGGCTCATGCTGGTGTCGACCATCAGGCCGATTGTGAGCGGCAGATCTGTTTCACGCGCGAAGTATCGGAGTTTCTGCGGGCGGCCGTTTTCGGCGACGGAGAAATCTTCCTGCGTCAGATTGCTGATGATCTCGCCTTTCTTCGTGCGCACGCTGGCGAGAATATTCACTACTTTCACGTCCACGCGGATGGTGGCGTTGTCTTGTGCGCGGAGCAGCGGGAGCGCGGATAGCATCAGGCTTCGTCTAGATACTGGCATGTCTTTTATATAACGCGCAAAACGGAGCCTCGGCGTGGCATTTTCGACTCAACGGGATTGGCATGCCACACCGGGCCCTTTGCGCTCACATACAATAGTGACTGATCATGTCCACTCAAGCCAAGTTCGCACTTGTAACAGGGGCCGGCAGCGGCATCGGGCGCGCCTGCGCTCTGGCGCTGCAATCGACCGGATATTCGGTTGCGCTGACGGGCCGCCGCGCGGAAGAACTCGACAAGACCGCCGCGCAAGCCTCGGCCGCTGGCGGCCGCATGCTGCCTGTAGCGGCAGACATCAGCCAGCCCGATCAAGTGAAGGCGCTGTTTGCGCGCATCGCCGCGGAGTTCGGCCGGCTCGACCTGCTGTTCAACAACGCGGGCTGCGGCACGCCGGCTGTTCCGATGGAAGAGCTGACGTTCGAACAATGGAGCACCGTTGTCGGCGTGAATCTCACCGGGTCGTTCCTTTGCGCGCAGGAGGCCATTCGCATGATGAAGGCGCAGACGCCGCAGGGCGGGCGCATCATCAACAACGGGTCCATCTCCTCGCAGACGCCGCGCCCATTTTCAGCACCGTACACGGCGACGAAGCATGCCATCACCGGGCTGACGAAATCTATCGCGCTCGACGGCCGCCCTTTCGGGATCACCTGCGGACAGATCGATATCGGCAACGCCGCGACGGAGATGACCGCGCGCATGGCCGGCGGTATCATCCAGGCCAACGGTTCGATGATGGTGGAACCGCGCATGGACGTGAAACACGTGGCCGACGCAATTCTGTACATGGCCGCGTTGCCGCCCGAGGCGAACGTGCTGACGATTACGGTGATGGCTTCGACGATGCCGCTGGTTGGGCGGGGGTAAAGGGGGCTGACCTTCGCAGGCCAATTCGCGAATGTCGCCCACACACTTTAGAGTTCGGAGAGATGTGCAAGCTCTGGCGGCCATGGCCCCTGAATGGCATCCGTGGACCAGCGGATTGCAAAGACGCTTCCACCGTGTCGGGAAGTTGCACGACCATCGTTAATGGGAGATGTCTCAATTACCAAATCCGGACGCCAACGTAGCGAAGCGAGGCCTTCAGGTAGGGATGCGCTGCTGTAGGCTATCAAAGGAATTCCCGATCCGCTTTCTTCTACATGGGCGGCAATAACACCGATTGCGTCAGCCCATAGCGTCTGGCCAACAAATGCGCCAGTTGACCCTACATCTCCCAAGAGGATTCTCCGTGGCGGGGACAAGTTATCATCTCCAAATAAGTTCTTGCCGAGATATTTAACCAGTTCGCAAATTGCATGGCTTGCTCCGGCGGCCACAGGAATAGAAATCAGGCCGAGCTGATCCGAAGCCCACTCTCTGGTCTGAAAAGAAATTGGATCAAGCTCGACCACCAAATCTCGCGCAGAATCATTATTTGTGGTTGAGAGACTGTACGCGATTCTGCGTGCTGCGCCAAGATTGGGGCCTGATACAAAAGCGAATTCTGATCGATATTTGGGAGACTTCACGCCTTGTCCTAAAATGGTTCCGATCCAGCACAATGTTGTTGTTTTGCGATCCGGCCTGCGCCTCCACCCGTAACTAGGGAGAGCTGACCATACGCGGTCCATACCGAGCCAGGCATCAGGCCGTGGGTAGACCCTAGGCTGTCCCCATCCTCGAATCTCCAGTTGATGCACACCAGCTGCAGATGCGCCGTATCTATGCTTCCGGACGACAATTTGTCTCGCACCTTCGCGAGGGTTGTCCAGAGCCAAGAGGGTGTCGGCGGCAAAATCCCATACCGAGGAGGTGTCATCGATGGTCTCCTGGCATAGCACAAGCCCAAACCCTCCTTGGGCGGCGAATTTCATGACCGCATCGACATTTTCGCGAGGAGATTCAGGTCCAAGTCCATAACCGGCAATCAGTGAGTCCACGATAAATGCCGCAGGCTTTCCATTGAGCCTTGCGACTTCTTGCTGCATCGATTCCAGTGCGGCGACAAGATCTGGCGCCGCACTATCGAGCGACGGTAGAAGTCCGCAAAATATTCGTGGAGAATCGCAGGGCAAGACAGGCGCGTCTGCCGGCAGCAAAATGACTACCGGCTCATTCAAAGCCGGACCGTCCTTGTGTTGGAGCACTAGCTCCGCTCGGCTGGCCTCGATTTGCGCGAAATATTCGCTGGGCAGTATTTCCACACAAGCCACCACCACATCGCCCTTCAGAGCACCGGCCAAACTTAGCGCCACATCTACCGCCAACAAAGTCTTGCCGGTGCCGGGGCCTCCGCGTATCACGACGGTTGCCGATTCACGCCCAGGGAGCCGCTCAATGAGACGCCAGCCTCCACCTAGAATCACATCTAGTCCTATGTCTCCAGAAGGAACAGTGCGTATCATGCTGCCCACCCGAATCGAGCGCGCACGCTGGCCCGCACGGTCGAATCCCTGCGCGCCACGGTGCCAGCAAATCGCGATGGATCGCCGTTCCGAGCATCCAGCGCGCAGCGCTCCTCATCAGAAAGCATATGCCAGATAGGATCCATGCGATCACGCAACTCGTCTCCGACCGGGTCGCCAACATCGTCAAGGTCGACCATGGCGCGTTCTAGAGCCAGGTATGCTCTTAGGCGAAGTCCAGCGGCCATGCGCGCCTCCAGGAGGATTGAGTAGACACCAAGGCGGAGGTATATTCTTCAAGCTTCATCATGGTCAATGGTTCAACGAAAGCGTGCCTGCTGGGGTCACTTGGATCCAACCGTGCACGCAGCGCAGCAAAAGCAAGAGCTTCGTTCTCTATCCGAAATACCCAATCTTGCGATGGACCAGTGGAGCCTCTGCCCATCCCTCTGGGCCGTCTGTGATGGGGAATGGTCCAAACAGAATGCGGCGAAACAGACATGCCGCCTGTACCTGGACCGAATATGCCATCGGTTGTATTCGTTTCAGTATGCAGAACCCCAAGCATGCGCTTGCTTGGTCCAACAGCAGGCAAGCCGCTGGTCATGGGGGTCATCGCTCGAAAATATTCCTGGATCCTAAAGATCTGAGCTTGTTCCACGTCTTTAGCTTACATTGCTTGCGCTTCATATCAAAGTTCTGGGTCAGTCACCAGCCACATCCGTCTCGCATCGCTGCACCGCCACCTTGCTCAACTCCTGCTCCAGCTCCCGCGTGCTGCGCAGTTGCAGCCTATTCGAAACCGCGTGCCGTTTTTTGGAGACCGTGAACAATGCCTCGCGAGCCAGCAGCATCAACGCCGGACTGGTCAGCCGGAAGGCAAGGTCGCGGTAATCCCGCAACGCCCACAGACAAACCAGCCAGGCATGATTCCCAAGCCACACTTCCCCGGTGCCGGCAACTACTGCCAACGCTCAGGAAGGAAGCTGCGGGAACCTGCGCTGGGCTTCGCTGGACCCGGCCATAAGAAACTCGATTCCGACAAGCGCGGACTGCTTAACGATCCAGTCCTTGGCCAGTGCGCACAAGCCGCAACTTGCGTCAAACAGAATGGTGATGCTCGTGATTGGTTGCATCAGAGCCCCGTTGGCATTGGTATGCGGGCATCGGGAGCGATCGGAGGACGCAAATCGGCCTGCCCTCTTCTTCTCAACCGGCTCAGCACGTAGCAGTTGAGAAAATGCATGACGCCCAACACCACCAGTACCACGCCTAGTTTGTCGCTCAGCAGTTCCACCGCCGCCCGCGCGTCGTCAACCTGCGCGGTGGTGCGAAGAGCCAGCGTGACATAGCCAACGTTGATCAAATAGAAGCCGACAACCAGCAGATGATTCACCGAATCGGCGAGATCCGTATTGCCATGAAAAGCATCGACCAGGAAAGTACGGCCGTTGCGCATGAGCGTCCGCGCCACCCAAACGGTCGTCACGATGCTCACAATCAGATAGGCGGCATAGCAGATAACAATGTACATTTCACTTCTCCTTTGGTAACACGCCCTTCGATTTGAACGTGTTCAACTTTGATATTACGCCTGTCTCGTGTGGGCGTCAAGAAAAATCTGAACGCGTTCAAAAACAAACTGAAAGGATGCGCAGCCATCACGATCGACACACCCAGGCCCAACCGGTACCCTGCCGGCACTCTCGGGCTCTGCGCAAGCCCGCGCGCGGCGGCGGATTCCCTTCCGATTGGAGCGCGATCTATCCACTGGCGCAGCGGGCCATGCGCAGTTTCAAAGTTGGACGATCGCCGCGTGGCAGGCGTCGCTCAGTAGACATCCAGATCGCTGCCCACAACGAACTTTCCGCCGTATCCGGCGCGCACTTCGCCAAGCATCTCGTCCACATTCGATGACCAGATCAGCAGATGCGTCAGCACCAGCAAGCCCGGTCTGGCGGCAGTGGCGATCGTGGCGAGTTCTTTGGTGGACGTGTGATACCGCGCGTGATACCGCTGCCACTCGGGTTCGCGTTTGGCGAAGCCCGCCTGCGAGTACACCTCATGCACCAGCACGTCGCAGCCGTTGCATTGCTGCTCGATTCCTGACCCTGGCGCGGCATCTCCGGAAATGACGATAGTCCGGTCGGCGGTTTTGAACTTGTAACCGAACGCCTGTTCCCACGCGCCGTGCTTCACGGCAAAGGCCTCCACCGTTACGTTGGCGTCCTTGTACACTACGCCGGGCCGGATCTCATGGGCATTCACGATATAGCCACGCGGCTTGGCCGGCTCGCCGCCGGTGAAGCGGATGCGCAGATCTTCCTTGTAGGCCGCCAGCAGATGGCCAGTCATCTGCTTCAGTCCGCGCGGGCCGTAGACTTCGAGCGGGGCGTCGCGCTCCAGCACGCCTGGGGTGAGAATCAGATCGGAGTAGCCGGCGGTATGATCGGAGTGAAGATGGGTCACAAACGCCACCTTCAAGTTTTTCGCCTCCAGCCCCTTCACTCCCTTTTTGGCAGCGGCGGCGGCGCGGCGAACCACGCCCGGGCCGAAATCCACCAGATAGGACGTGCCGTTCACGACCACAGCGGTGCACGGACCCGAACGGTCGGGATCGGCATTGGGCGTACCCGTGCCGAGCAGCACGACTTTGGTCTCAGCGTGCAAGCAGGCACAAACAGCTAGGCCGGCAACAATCCATCGATTCCGCATAAGTTTACGATTCTAACCTATTGCGGACGCAATCCGGCACACCTGATATAACCGTTCACACAATCGCCAACGCAAATGATTGAGTTCGCTCGAAACCGCGTCGCGGCGCAGTGGTTGCTCTATCAACGGCATGATCAAGAAACTTCTCCTCACACTCGCACTTGCAACCTCCGCACTACGCGGAGAAAGAATCAACCCTACGGGCATCTGGGAAGCGAACTTCCGCGGTGCAATCTTTCTGCGAATCAACATTTCAGCTAATGACGCCATAACAGGAACCGTCAGCGTCGGCGGCATCGGCGTGGACTACGAAGGCAACCTGTTAGCTGCGGAACCGGCCTCCCCTGATAATGAATCGCCTATCCTGCGAGCCTCGCTGGAAGGCCAGATTCTGAGGTTCGAAATCGACGACGAAGGCGAAATCACAAAGATGGAATTGCAGTTCGACGCCGAGGGAAAAGCCACGATTCACTTCCCTGACCTGGCGCAAAAGATCAAGCCGATCGCCCTGGAGCGCCGGTAAACCGGCCGGTGCCTTCGCATCCCCCCGTTCCACTCCTGTTTCAATTGTGTTAAGATCCCGGCTTGGAGTCTCAAACTACGTTGTTAGGAGTGATTTCACATGAAGGTATACGAAGGCATTGAAATCCGTAATGTCGGTTTAGTGGGCCACGGACATTCCGGAAAGACATCGCTCACCGCCGCACTGCTTTACACCTCGGGTGCGACGAATCGATTGACCAAGGTCGATGAAGGATCTACGGTCACCGATTATGATGAAGAGGAAGTGGCGCGTAAGATAACAATCTCCACCGCGCTAGCCACCGGGGAGTGGAAGAAGAAGAAGCTGAATCTTCTCGACACTCCTGGTTTTAATACGTTCATACATGATACCAAAGTTTCGCTGGTGGCAGCGGACGCAGCGATGGTCGTCGTTGACGGCATCGCAGGAGTGGAAGTTCAGACAGAGAAGGTTTGGAATTTTTGCGAGGAGTTTAAGCTTCCCGCCGCATTTATAATTAATAAACTAGACCGCGAACGTTCCAGCTTCGATCGAGTGCTGGAGAACATTCAAAAGGTGTTCGGCAAGAACACAATTCCCATCCAAATCCCAATCGGATCAGAACGCGACTTCAAGGGAATCATCGATCTGGTGACGATGAAATCTTACATGTACACACCAGGAGGTGACGGCAAAGGCAAAGAAGGAGAGATTCCCGCGGAGTATGCAGACGCCGCGAAACTAGGGCATGAGGTTTTGGTGGAAGCTGTAGCGGAAGGCAATGATGAATTGCTCGACGAGTTCTTCCGCGAAGGCACGCTGCCTATCGAACACATTATCGATGGCATGCGCCAGGCGATCAAGGAGGATCGGCTGTTCCCCGTGTTGTGCTGTTCCGCGACCTGCAACATAGGAACCGACCTGTTGATGGACTTCATTCTGGAGCACTTCCCTGCCCCTGCCGAACGCTGCCCGCCCAAAGGCCTGACCAATGGGATGGAACAGGTTAGGAAAATGGCGGACCAGGAACACGTCTCGCTGTTTGTCTATAAGACCGTGGCCGATCCGTTCGCCGGGCGGGTCTCCTACTTCAAAGTGATGTCAGGCGTGGTAAAGAATGACGCCAACGTCGTCAATTTCCATACCGGGACGGCCGAGCGGCTGGCGCACATCGGGGTTCTGCAGGGCAAGACGCTGCAACCGGTGACGGAGCTGCGCGCGGGCGACCTGGGTGCCGTGGCCAAATTGAAGGACACGCTGACCGGGCACACGATGGGAGAAAAGGCCTTCCCTATCGAGTATCCGTCGGTGAAGTTGCAGGAGCCGTCCATCGCATTCGCCGTCCAGGCCAAGAGCCGCCAAGACGAAGACCGCATGGGCATCGCCATCCATAAGATTATGGACGAGGATCCGCTATTGCGCTTCGACCGCGACCCGCAGACCAAGGAATTCCTGCTGGCCGGCGGCGGGCAGCAACATATAGAAGTGATCGTCAGCCGCCTGAAGAAGCGCTATCAGGTGGATGTCGCACTGAAAGCGCCGAAGATCGCCTACCGCGAAACCATCCGTGGCCATGCCGACGTCCAGGGCCGCCACAAAAAGCAAACCGGCGGACACGGCCAGTTTGGCGATTGCTGGATCAAGATGGACCCGCTGCCGCGCGGCGCCGGGTTTGAATTCGCCAATGAAGTGTTCGGCGGATCCATTCCAAGGAACTTCATCCCGGCGGTGGAAAAAGGGATCATCGAAACGTCGAAGAACGGTTTCCTGGCCGGCTTCCCGATGGTTGACTTTAAGGTAACGGTGTACGACGGGTCGTATCATGACGTCGATTCGTCGGAATTGGCCTTCAAACTGGCGGCACGCAAGGCGTTCAAGGCTGGCATGGCGACTGCCAAGCCAGTGCTGCTGGAACCGGTGATGAACGTGGAAGTGCAAGCACCTGTTGAGTATGCAGGCGATCTGATGGGCGATATGAACAGCCGCCGGGGACGTATTGCCGGAATGGAAACCAAGGGGACTACGCAGATTATTCGCGCCCACGCCCCGATGGCCGAGATGCTGACCTATCAGAATGACCTGATCTCCATGACTCAGGGCCGGGCCAGTTTCACCATGGAGTTCGATCACTACGACTACGTCCCCGCCTTGCAAGCCGATAAGATAATTGCGGCGGCAAAGGCAGCCCATACTGGCGAGGAGGAAGAAGAGGAGTAAGAGTCAGTCGGGGCAGTTTTTCAAGGGTGCGGGCCGCCTCCGCACCCTACCCCATCCGGGCTACAAAATAAGCGATAATGATAAAGTGCTGCCTGAAAACGGGAGCAAGGCATTGCGAGTGAAGAACATACCCCACTTGCATTAAGTATGGACCTTATAGTAAAGTCATGGTTTCGCCGCTGTAACGAAATAGACACAACCCCTAGGGGAACTGAATGAATTCATTTCGCACTAACCACAGATCCGGCGTTATAGTAATTGGGCTGGCGACAGCCCTTTGCGGATGCTCCCCATTAGCACCGCACCCACAACAGTTCAGCAGTCATTTCCTGCCTCCCGCGCCCGCCGCAAACACTACGAAAACCCCGCCCGTCATAGACCTGGAACCACCGAAACTCGAAGCCGATTTATATAGGAATGAAGTACCGCGCTTCCTCAGCCAGGAGTTTCCGCCCCGGCCGACTCAGGCTGATTCGCGCATTCGCCGCGCTGAAGAGCGTTTTGAAGCAGGCAAGAAACTGTATCAGGCTGGAAATATTGAAGGCGCCAGGCGCGAATTCGATCGCGCGCTGGATCTGGTACTGGGAAGCTCCGATGAACCGACTGACCGGGTAGGCTTTGAGCGCCGTTTGGAAACGCTGGTGGAAGCGATTTACCGCTATGACCTGGAAGGCATGGGAGCTGGTGAAACCGCACAGGAACCGCGCTTCGATAAGACCCCGTTGGACGACATCCTTTCCAACACTTTTCCCGTAGATCCCCGGCTGAAACACAAAGTCGCCGAGCAGTTGGCGGCAACCGTCAGCCAATTGCCGCTGGAGATCTCCGACCCTGTGCTGAGTTTCATCAACTTCTTCTCGTCGGAACGCGGCCGCAAGGTGTTGATCGCAGGCTACAAAAGACAAGGTAAATACAAGAAGTTGATTTCGCGCGTTCTGGATGAAGAGGGCGTTCCGCAGGAGTTGATTTTCCTGGCCCAGGCGGAATCGGGCTTTCTGCCGCGTGCCGTTAGTTATATGAGCGCGGCGGGTATGTGGCAGTTCATTCGTCAACGCGGTAATGAATATGGTCTGATGCAGACCCAATATGCCGACGAACGGTTCGACCCGGAGAAGGCCACCCGCGCCGCTGCACGCCACCTGCGCGATCTGTATCATGAATTCGGCGACTGGTATCTGGCGATCGCCGCTTATAATTGCGGCCCCGTTACCGTGGAACGGGCGATCCAGCGCACGGGCTATGCCGACGTGTGGGAACTTCGCGAGCGCCATACTCTCCCGCTGGAAACATCGAACTATGTGCCGATCATTCTGGCGATGACCATCATGTTCAAGAACGCCAAGGATTACGGCCTGGAAAACATTCAACAGGAAGATCCATTGGAGTACGACTCCATGGAACTTACTGCAAATACAAACCTTGCGTTGATTTCGGACTTGGCGGGCACTCCCTTGTCAACAATCAGGGAACTGAATCCGGCTCTGATGCGTGGGATTGCGCCAGAGAGGTATCAATTACATCTGCCGCGCGGAACCGTGGCTTCTGTCTCCGCCGGACTGCAGTCTGTGCCGGCGGAAAAGCGCGCGTCGTGGCGCGTGCATAAGGTGGAAGCCGGAGACACGATTGCCGGCATCGCCAAGCGGTACAACTCTTCAGCGGCGGCATTGGCGACAGCCAATGGCGGCCTGAAGGACGTGCCAGAGTCAGGCGATTTCCTTCTGATTCCAGCATCGTTCATGGAACCCAGACCGGTGGCCCGGCGGACCTATTCCTCCGCTGCTGTCCGCCGCCCGGTTACCAATACGGCTGCGAAGAAGCCGGTCGCGGCGTCAACAGCCCAGACCGCCGGTCAAAAGGCCGCGCCGCCTCAATCCAAGAAGCAGCCGACGAGAACCAAACAGGTCGCCAGCGGAACGGGCAAGAAGAAAGCCGGATGATCCGTAGCGGTCAAACAGGCCAGGAACAAGCTTGTAACACACTGTGATAAGGTGTAGTTAACCTGGAATGCAGGGTGATATTTCTAAAGAGGCATATTTGCATGTCGAGTAACCGTATGCTCAGCTCACCGCTCGATAGCTTTGAGCTGGATGATTACGAGTATGAAGCCGAACACGTCGAGTTAGAGTCCGAACTTGGGGAATACTCGCGCGTGGATCTGGACGAAGAGTTCGATGAAGAGGCAGAGTTGGGGACTACCATTCCAGCCGCCCAGCCAAAGTCTCGGCAAACCGTTATTATGACGGTGGACGTGATTACGGCGACCCTGTCTGAGCCAGCGCACGTTGCCGCGGCAAAAAAGCCGCAGGCCTCGCCCGGCCGCAAAGCTCCGCCCCAAAAGCCCGTCAAAAAGGCAACGGGGAAGAAACCGGTTAAGACGTCTCCGGTTAAAAAAGCAGTAAAAAAGACCGCCGATAAAGCCAAAAAGAAAGCGTCTGTGAAGGAAGCACTACCAATCAAAACACAGGCGAAAAAAAAGGAAAACGTGAAGAAAGCAACCAAAAAGGCCGCTCCTAAAAAGGCCGCCGTTAAGACTGCAGTAAAGCCAGCTCCGAAAAAGGCCCCGGTAAAGGCAGCCGCTCCCAAAAAGGCAGCCGCACCGGTGAAGGCCGCAGTAAAGAAGGCCGCTCCCCCAGCTGCAAAGAAAGCCGCAGCTCCCGCAAAGAAAGCAGCACCCGCTAAAAAGAAGTAGTCCTTTGTATCAGAAGAAAGCGCCCCGTACCCAAAGCGGGGCGCTCATTCCAAGCTCCCGCCTATTCCGCCGGCTTGTTTACCACCTGGCGGCACCTCTCAAACAATTGAATCAAAGCATCGGCGTGCTCTTCCGGCGTGCGAGTCTTCGCTGACGAGGTGAATCCCGTATTCGGCGATCCCTTCCCGTAGCCCGTCGTCACTGTTATGAACTTCATCAGCTCCAATGCGACCTGATCCTTGCCCGACGCATCGGGCTTTGCATTCTCTTTTTCGTCTGCCATGTCGTTCCGTCCTTATATAATGTAGTTATCCTCTAGATTACTAAAGAATGCCGGTCCAAGCGAAAAAGTTCGTCCGAAAAATGCGCGGCGGGGCGCAGGCGCACCTGCTTGAGGCCAGCGATGGGCGCTTTTACATCACCAAGTTCGTCAATAATCCGCAGGGCACGCGCATTCTTGTGAACGAATGGATCGCCTCAAAGTTTTTGAACTACCTGGAGATCGCCCAGCCGCAAACCGCAATTGTCGCACTGACGCCGGAGTTCCTGCACGACAATCCAGAGATCTATCTGCAGCGCGGCTCGCATCGCGAGCCAATCCAGCCCGGCTGGCATTTCGGTTCGTGCTTCCCCGGCGATCCCAATCGCCAGGCTGTATACGACTTCATCCCTGACGTGCTGCTGCCCAAGGTGGCCAACTTTTCGCATTTCCTGGGAGTATTGGCCTTCGACAAATGGGCGGGCAACGCAGACGCGCGCCAGGCGATCTTCTTCCGTGCCAAGCTCAGCGAATGGATGCCCGCCAGCAGCGCTACATCGTCGAAGGCGGGGTTTCTCGCACAGATGGTGGATCATGGCTACATTCTCGACGGGCCGCACTGGGGCTTTCCGGAATCGCCACTACAGGGTCTTTATTTCCGTACCGAGGTCTACACCAACGTGAAAGGCTATGCCGATTTCCAACCTTGGCTGGACCGCGTGGTGCACTTCCCTGAGGAGATTGTCGACCAGGCCTATCGCGAGATTCCCGATCAGTGGTTGGACGGTCAGGCGGAGGTGCTTGAAGGGTTGCTGGAGAAGTTGCTGCGCCGCTGCAAGCGGGTACCGGATCTGATTCACGATTGCACCAAGGCGCGCAGCAATCCGTTTCCAAATTGGCGGTGAGGGATAAAAACCGCTACGGCATAGCGGCTGTGGTGGGGTAGCTTACTTTTTCGCGAAGTGCAACAAAATACCCTTGTTTTCCGCCCAATACCGGACCATCGAGAAACCGCGACCTTCCGGCTCGCTGGGCGGACGTGCACTTCTCACCGAGCTCCACACGTTAGTAAGCGGTGCTTCGGGATCAATTGAATTTCCATTTCCCGGCCCAATTTCCCGCCGAGGTCGGGATGTCTGAGT
>CAIRSA010000183.1 GCA_903881085.1 uncultured Acidobacteriia bacterium | reverse complement strand
GGCAGCGGTATCGGACACCACAGACTCTTCGGCCACAGCGTTCAGATTACTGTTGTCGCGAATCCGGCAGACGTAGCTTGAATCACTTGCCACAATGTCATTAAACAGCGAAAACTGGGCGTACCAGCGATCCATGACATAGCAGCATTCTTGTTGCAAACGTTTGCGGAGCATCGCCTTTTCATCGGTTTTACCGGAATTCGCGGCCGAGGTTACATCCATACGGACCGGTATGCTGGAGTCGATCTCAAACTGGGTGTGCAATCGCCAGCCGCAGTGCGGCATGCCATTTCTGTCGTTCAGATAGGCGGCTTGCGTGATCGATTTCAGGGTGCGCAGGACCGTGCCGTCCACGGCGACGAGTTTCCTGCGAATATGCCCTTTGCCAACATCCTGGATCGGCTTGACCTGTTGGGCGAGCGTGTTTGCAACCTTTTTGATGAGTTCAGGATCGAAAACCCCTGCGGCCTCGGAAAACGAGCCGAGAGACGAGGCGGCACAGCCAAGCTTTTTCTGAACTTTATCCAGTTTGCTGGATTCGATAAGCGACCGCACAGAGCGGGCCATTGGATTAAAGTAGGAGAGCAGAAGCAGAATGCAGTATTGGTCGTAATGCAGCTTGCGGTTGCCGGCTTTATCACGTTGGCAGCCGTCGAGATGAAGCTCGCGAAGCAGCCCGATGAGCGGCTTGAAGAACTTCAAGCCTTGAATTTCGCCTATCTTACGGCTTTGGCCCATGAGTCTCTGTCGCCCCACAGCGGCTGTCAAATTGGCAGCAGAACCGCCTCAGGTTGTGTTCTGCGCAAATCTCATGCCAAAAGTGCTTTGTTGTAATGGTTTTTAAGAAAAATACTACGGTGTCATTGAAGAACTATAGGGTAATTATCGTGCCGAACAGGCGTGGAATGACCTCTTTTCCCGGTCGATTTACAGCACCATTCTACATTGACGCGGAAAATAACCAACAATTCTATTGGCAAATATAGCGTTGCCAATCACGCCTTGGACATTTTCAATCATCAATTTCATGCCAAGCAGTCCGGGCAACGTCCCGCAGCGAATCATAAAGTCGATACCACCCAGTGTAATAGGAACCTCATGTGTCTCCGTCTGAAACTCACCAAATCCAGGATAGAAGTCGTTGACAATACCAGATGCGGGGAATTCTCTTATTGAGTTGTTTTGGAAGTAAGAAAGCTGGGCCCCGGTGTCTAAAAACATTTGGTATTCCGTTCCACTGATATGCGCCGAGACAATAGGAATCCCCTTAAACTGGTTCAGAAAAACGCTCTGACCAGTATGAGACAGTTCATCTTTGGAAATAATAAAATTGCCGTCAATAGTATCGAATATCAGGTCGAATCGGCTCAGTATGTTTGTGCCTATAAGACCTACACAGTTATCACCAACCATCTCCGAGAGGGTTTTAGCTGTAAGCCCAAGATAATTCGAAGCGAGTTCGAATGTTTCGCCACAAATCGAGAGGTTGGGCGTTTCGCCAAAGCTCGATGTCGCACCGGTGTCTATAAGCCATAGATTGCCATCAATGTTTACGAAATAGTGTCCGTTTCGTACAACAAGAGTCAGTGTAGTCATTTGCAACTTTCCAATTAGGCAGAAAAGGGGACATTCTTCTTTTGCATTTGTTTCACTTTCGCGACAATTCGAGCAGATTCACGAGGAAGTCTTGAACAGCTTTTACTCTTGGCTGCGCCAACGCTTCGTTGCGAAGCCAGCGGTTATCTTGAATCGAGACTTGCACTGCCTTGCCAGGACGCAAGATGCTGGCCATCGCCCCAATGATTGCTTTCTTATTTCCTGCTGGCTTCCTAATGTCTTTCGTGTCGTCTCCAGTTAATGTTGCGTCGAGAAGTGCTGCATCGACGTGTCTTGCAGCCGACGCCAGGAGACTTGGATAGACCGTTGCCGCTGAGTCCAAGAGCAAATCTTCGAGAGTTCCTTGACCTTTGTTATCTGGGAGCACATACGCGCCGTATTTTGGTGTGCCAGAGGCAATCTCACCGGGATTTGCGGGGAGTTGAAACCCCTTCTGGGACATTGCGTCTTTGATTGCTTTAAATCGGACAGTCGCTGAAACATCTTTGTCAGAGTCAAGAAGAATTCCGACGCCCGTGACTAAAGCATAGTCCAAGTACAGAGTGTTTTCTTGGACCACTTCAACCAAACGAGAATCTCCACCTGCAATATGAATTGCGACCGCATGTGAATCGTTCTGCAAAAAGAGCGGTACTGGCATACGCTTCTGCAAATCCCCGTCATCCTGCGGGAATTTGCGAGGAACCAGCGGCCTCAAGAACGAGTCCAGATCCTTCAGCCATTTGATTCGCTTGAATCCGAAAGGGCTCAGGAGCCGGTAGACGAACTCGACATCATGCGGACCTTCAACCACCAAGTATCCGTATTTCGGCATGATTACCTCACATCCAATCCGCGCTCACGCCGAAGTCGGAGCAACAGTTCGCCGGGAATCCGCTTCACCCGTGTTTCTTGTTCTGTCTGATCAAGGTGAAACGTCACCAAGTCGTCGATGCGATCGTTCACAGACTGAGCAATGGCATCCACTGCCTCAAGGCTGTGCGTCGTAGCGATGATCTGCACGTCGAACTGCTTGGCTGCATTGGCAAGCCACGCGAAGACGCGCTGCAACGCGCTGACATGGATTCCTGTTTCAATCTCATCAATCAGCAGCACGCCTCCGCCTTTGAGTGCATGAAGTCTGCTTGCCAGCAACACCGCCCGCCGCAGCGCGTCGCCAAAAATGGACAACGGCGCAGGCCCCAGCCGTTTGTGGTTCAGATAGATGGCAGCACGCACACCACGAAACGACGCAATCTCGATGTCGATGATGTCCGAATCGAACTGCCTAATCAGTTCCAGAACATACTCACGTCCCTTCGTTGGATCGGCAATCGAACGAAACAACTGTTGTGAGTGCGACCGCACTTGGAATCGGTTGATTTGGTAGGAATAGGGAGTGAGTGTGTCAGTTGGCAGGTTGCCACGTCGTCGGGAACGGGGAAATCGGCCCATCATCCGATCTTCTTCCCAGAGCTGAATCACAATGGGTTCGATGGTCGAATGCGTGCCGGAGTCAAACAGTGATGACTTCAAAGGAGTGGGATCAGCTTCGACATAGTGAGTGATTTCCGCACCTCGCCACTGCTCGTCAATTGCGTCCCCGGTACCGCGGGCGATCCTTTCCAGTTCCTTCGCGCTGGGTTCACCAACGATGTCCTTGTACTCAACGTGCAACTTCCTCAGTGGAAATGCGCCCGTTGATTTCATTTCGCAGTGGCTTTGGAACATGAAGTCGGCATCGGCAAGCTCTCCTCGTTGGGCAAAGCACCACCGCAGTGAATGAATGCGAGTTTCGTCGAGTCCGCCGAAATCACGCCGTCGAACCATCTCCAGCCATTCAAATGGTTCATAGGGATTACAGAGAATCGACAACGCCTCCAGCACGCTGGTTTTGCCAGAATTGTTTTCGCCAACCAGAATGTTGAGCGGACCGAGTCCATCGAGCGTAAGATTTCGCAGTCCGCGAAATCCATCGATCGAGACGTTGTCCAGAGATTGTTGAGGCATTTCTTTGCTCCTTCGCGCAGTATTGCGTCGGGCTTCCTGTGTTCTTGGTTCAGTTTGGCTTTCGGCCTCTTCGCCCCGTTTTGGCGGGTGGCGTCCAAGCTTTGATTTCGGGGAGGGTTTTGTTGAGTTGACGGGCTTCTTTGGACTTCCCCAGGAAAAGTAGACACTGAAACAACAGATCTTATGGGTCTACCTGTACACTATTCTTAACCGATGTGCAACTCATCTCGCCTGGTCTTTTCAAAAATTGGCTCGTTACGTCGCATGGGTTGGTCGCCATACGCTCCGCTGGCGCTGCGCCGGGGTGAGCGACCAACGCGAGATTGTCCCGCCAATAATTGAAAGTTAGGCGGCAGAATGATTTACTCTAGCCCACTTTCACCTACTCGGCAATGGGCAGATTTTCCTCTTTTAGGTTGTAAATTCGCCTTCAGCATCCAGAGATCTTTGTAAATCATCACCTTTCGGAAATTCTTTGATGATGATACCAACGCCGATGCTGTCCAACGAACCGCCATATCACCGCTCTGCCAGTTCCTGACCCTATGGAT
>CAIRSA010000182.1 GCA_903881085.1 uncultured Acidobacteriia bacterium | reverse complement strand
TGACGGGACTACGAGGCCGATCAGTGCGATAAAGATTCCGGCGGCCAGTGCCCAAATGGCGCGGTAGTTGACGCCGTTTGAGTATTCGTAGGCGCCTTCGCGGCGGTAGAGATCTTCGACGTTGAGCGCGCTGCCGCGGACGATGAAGTAGTCGGCGATCATGATGCCGGCGATGGGGCCAAGCAGTCCGGAGTAGCCGACGAGCCAGCCGAAGATGTAGGCGCTGAAATCGCTGAGCAGCTTCCACGGCATCATCATCACGCCGAGCACGCCGGTAATCAGGCCACCCGTTCGGAATGAGATGAGGCTGGGGCGCAGATTCGAAAAATCGTTCGAGGGCGAAACGACGTTGGCGGCGACATTGGTATTCAACGTGGCGATCAGCAGGGCCACGAGTGCGATGGACGCGACGACGGGTTGATTGAAGCGGCCAAGCAGTTGGACCGGATCCCAGATGGCTTCGCCGAATAAGACGACCGACGCTGAAGTCACGGCCACGCCGATGAACGAGTAGAGCGTCATCGCGGTGGGCAGGCCTAGCGCCTGGCCGACCATCTGGGCCTTTTGAGACTTTGCGTAGCGCGTGAAATCAGGGATGTTCAATGCCACCGTGGCCCAGAAGCCGACCATGCCGGTAAGCGAGGGGATGAAGAACTTGAAGAACTCGGCTGTGGTTTGGAATTTACTGGGGGTGGTGAGCACAGGGCCCAGGCCGCCTGCTTTGCCGGTGACCCAGAACAGCAGCAGCAAGCCTACCGTCAGCATGAACGGCGCGCCGATGCCTTCGAGGAATTTGATCATCTCAATGCCACGCCAGATGACCCACATGTTCAATGCCCAAAAGGCGAAGAAGCAGATCCAGATGCCTGCGGGGAAGCCCTTGGCTTCAGGCCACAGGATTTGCAGCATGGAGAAGATGGCCTGGCCGCCGATCCAGGTTTGGATGCCGAACCAACCGCAGGCGACGAGTGCGCGCAACACGGCCGGTACGTTTGCGCCGCGCACGCCGAACGATGCGCGCACCAGCACGGGGAAGGGAATGCCGTACTTGGCTCCCGCGTGGGCGTTGAGCAGCATCGGGATGAGCACGATGACGTTGCCTAGCAGGATGGTGCCGACCGCCTGCATCCAGCTCATGCCGCCGGCGATGAGGCCGGAAGCGAGCATGTAAGTGGGGATGCAGACGCTCATGGCGACCCATAGCGACGCATAGTTGTAAGTGCCCCAGGTGCGCTTTTCCTGCGGAATTGGCGCGAGGTCTTCGTTGTAAAGCGAAGGATCGCGCTTTAGTAATTCCATGCACCGCCTCGTGCTTCGCGCTTCAGATAAGAGCCGCGGCCGGGCTTGCCGAGGAACTCGTTGTTGTCGATGATGACTTCGCCGCGCGAAAGAACAGTGCGCACGTTGCCTGTGACGTTGAAACCTTCAAACATGGAGTAATCGACGCGCATGTGATGCGTCGCGGCGCTAATTAGATGTGGCGCGAGCGGATCCCAGATGACGATGTCGGCATCGCTGCCGGGGGCGATCAGACCTTTGCGCGGATAGAGCCCGAACAGTCGCGCGGGGGTTGTGGACACCAGTTCCACGAAGCGGTTGATGTTCATGTGGCCGCCGTTCACGCCGTAGTGATGAATCAATTGCAGGCGGTTTTCCACGCCGGGGCCGCCGTTGGGGATCTTGGTGAAATCGTCTTTGCCAAGCGCCTTTTGGTCTTCAAAACAGAACGGGCAATGATCGGTGGAGACGACTTGCAGATTGTCCTGCTTCAAACCTTCCCACAATTTCGGCAAATGATGTTTGGGGCGCAGCGGAGGCGTGAAGACGTATTTTGCGCCTTCAAAATTGGGGCGCTCGAGTTCCTCCACTGAGAGCAGCAGATACTGCGGACAGGTTTCGGCGAAGGCGGGCAGGCCGCGGTCACGGGCTTCGCGCACCTTGTTCAAGGCATCTTCCGATGACAGGTGCACGATGTAGATGGGCACGCCTGCCATCTCGGCCAACGCAATCGCCCGGTTGACGGCTTCGGCCTCGGCAGTCACGGGGCGAGTCAACGCGTGATAGATGGGGGCGCGTTTTCCTTCGGCCAGCGTGCGCTGAATGATGACATCGATGACGCCGCCGTTTTCGGCGTGCATGCAGATGAGCGCGCCATTTTTCGAGGTCTGGCGGAGGGCTTTGAAGATGGTTCCATCGTCGACCATCAACACTCCAGGGTAAGCCATGAAGAGCTTGAAGCTGGCCACGCCTTCGGCCACCATATCGTCCATGTCCTCAAGGCCGCATTCGCCCAGGTCAGTGACAATCATGTGCAGGCCGTAGTCGATGACCGCTTTGTTTTCGGCCTTCTTCCACCATGTGTCGAGTGCGTCGCGCATGCGCGTGCCGCGGGCCTGGATGGCGAAATCGATAATGGTCGTGGTGCCGCCGAAGGCTGCGGCGCGAGTGCCGGTTTCGAAATCGTCACTGGACGTGGTGCCGCCGAACGGCATGTCCATGTGGGTGTGGGCGTCGATGCCGCCGGGCAGGAGCAGCATGCCGCTGGCATCGATAACGCGGCCGGCAGCCGTCTCCGGAATGGTCGCGGCGATTTCCTTGACGCGTTCGCCTTCCACTAAAACGTCGGCAAAGGTTGAGCCCTTCGCATTCACAACCGTTCCGTTTTTGATGAGGGTTGTCAGCATTTCGAACGTTCCTCCCAACTTTGTTTTGGCAAGCCGTTATCCACCTTCACCATGGAGATGCAGTCGGCGACGGGACATACGAGCCAGCACAGATTGCAGCCGACACACTCGTCTTCGTCGACCTTCGGAATGCGGTGCGAAGGCGTGCGCGATGGATCAAGCGCCAACTGCGCTGTCTTTGAAACCGGCGTGTTCACGATGCTGGCGCGGGCGCGGCGTTCCTGCTCAGCGGGCGTGAGATGACCTTCGAGATGGATGCATTGATGCGCGCCATCCCAACAGGCGGTGTAGCAGAGATCGCAGCCGATGCAGGTATCGCGGTTAATGCGGGCGACGATTTTGTAGTTGAGGTCGAGGTGCTTCCATTCGGTGACGCGGGGCAGGCTCTTGCCGCGGAAGTCCTCGATGGTTGCGAAGCCTTTCTCGTCCATCCAATTGCCGAGGCCGTCAATCATGTCTTCCACGATGCGATAGCCATAGTGCATGGCGGCTGTACAGACCTGCACGGTGCCGCAACCGAGCAGAATGAATTCGGCGGCGTCGCGCCAGTTGGAGATGCCGCCGATGCCGGAGATGGGCAGTCCCGCTTCGGCCGCTTGCTGGACCATATGCAGGGCGATGGGTTTCACGGCCGGGCCGCAGTAGCCGCCATGCGCGGAAAGTCCGCCGACATCGGGGCGCGGCGTGAGAGTATCGAGATCGATGCCGGTGATGGAGTTGATGGTGTTGATGGCACTGAGCGCGTCGGCGCGGCCTTTTTTCGCGGCGTGGGCGGCGGTGCGAATGTCAGTGATGTTGGGCGTGAGTTTGACGAGCACGGGCGTGCGAGCCACTTCCTTGACCCACTCCGTGATCATGGTGGCGTATTCGGGGACTTGCCCAACAGCCGAGCCCATGCCGCGTTCGCTCATGCCGTGCGGACAGCCGAAGTTGAGTTCGAGGCCATCGGCACCTGCGTCCTCAGCCTGTTTGACGATGGTGTGCCAGGCTTCGCGTTTGGAATCGACCATCAGCGAGGCGATGACGGCGTGCTTGGGATACCGCTTTTTCACCATGCTGATTTCCTTGAGATTGATATCAAGGGGGCGGTCAGTGATGAGCTCAATGTTGTTGAGGCCCATCATGCGCTGGCCATTCCAATCGACGGAGGAGTAGCGAGAGCTGACGTTGACTATTGGGTCGCCGAGCGTCTTCCAGACGGCTCCACCCCAGCCTGCATCGAAGGCGCGCATGATCTGTTCGCCGCAGTTGGTGGGCGGGCCGGAGGCGAGCCAGAAGGGATTGGGGCAGCGGATGCCGGCGAAGTTCGTTGTGAGATCAGCCATTGCGATTCTCCAGATATTTGGCGATGCCCACGCCGGCGCGTTTGCCTTCGGCCACGGCGTCTACTACTTCTCGTCCGCCGCTGACGCAGTCGCCGCCGGCGAAATATTTCGGATTGGTTGTTTGTCCGCTGCGGCCGGTGGTCTTGACGCAGCCGGAAGCGAATTCGATGTTCTTGTCGGCCAGAAGTTTGGTCAGCTTGGATTGTCCCAGTGCGACGATGACGAAATCGCAAGGGATTTGGAAGTTGGTGCCCTCGGCATTTTCAGGCGTTGAACGGCCGGTGGCATCGGGCTCACCCATCCTTGTTCGGACGCATTCCAGACCTTTGACGTAGCCGTTTTCAGCGCCGTGGATGGCCACTGGGGCGGTCTGCCACAGGAAATTAATACCCATCTTCTTGGCGTGTTCGTATTCGAAATTGAAGGCCGGCATTTCGGGCTCTCCTCGGCGGTAGACCATGTAGACTTCGCCGGAGCCGAGCATCTTGGCGGCGATGGCAGCGTCGATGGCGGTGTTGCCGCCGCCGATCACCACGACTCTTCGCCCAATTGGGCCGGTGCGGGTGAGCTTGTAGTAGCCGATGTAGCTGACCGCGTCGAGCACGCCGTGGAGGTCTTCGCCGGGGATGTTCATCTTCTCCGTTGGGCCGAGGCCGGAGCCTATGAAGATAGCGCCGAATTCGCGCTCCAGATCTTCGAGCTGGAAGATCTCGCCAATGCGCATGCCGGTCTTCACTTCAACGCCGAGCGATTCGATGAACTTCACTTCGCGCAGGCTGTCGGGCGCGCGCAGTTTGTATTCGGCGACGCCGTGCGTATTGAGTCCGCCGGGCCATTCGCGCGCTTCAAACACGGTGACATCGAAGCCGCGCATGCGGAGTTCGGCGGCGCAGGCGAGCGATGCGGGACCACCGCCTATGCAGGCCACACGAGCGAGGCCGGGGCGCAACGCGGGCACGGGGAGCTTCGCGCCTGCATCGTAAAAATGATCCATGGCGTGGCGCTGCAAGAGGCCGATTTCGATGGGCTTCTTATTGTAGCGGTGCATGACGCACGCGCCTTCGCACAGCACTTCCACGGGGCAGACGCGGGAACAACTTGCGCCTAGAATGTTGGAATCGAGAATGGTGAGGGCAGAGCCGCGCAGGTTGCCGGTGGTGATCTTCTTGATGAAGCGCGGGACATCAATGTGCGTGGGACAGGCCTGGGTACACGGCGCGTCAAAACAGAACAGGCAACGGTTCGCTTCGACAATGGCATCCTGTTTGGGCAGCGGTGGATGCAGTTCGGCGAATATCGCGTCATCGACCTCCCCTTCGGTAATACTCATGCAGTGGCCTCCGTCAGGCTCAAGTCGAGGGCAGCGGTGAATTGGTCAACATCGGATTTCGAAATATTCATAGGCGGCGACATACGCAGGACGTTGCCGTAGAGGCCGCCCTTGCCGAGCAGCACTCGGTTGTTGCGGCAGGCTTGCATTACGGCGACGGTGGTCTTGGCGGCGGGGACTTTGGTCTTGCGGTCTTCGACGAGTTCGATGGCGAGCAGCAGGCCCATGCCGCGAACGTCACCGATGATGGGGTGCTTGTCTTTCAGTTCAAGAAGCTTGTCGCGCATGTAGGCGCCGACGACCTGTGTGTTGGTGCGGAGGTTTTCCTCTTCGATGTATTCGAGAACGGCGCGGGCGGCGGTGGTGGTGATGGGGTTGCCGCCGAAGGTAGAGATGGTGACGCCTTTGAGCGCGTCGGCCACTTCCGGCTTGGCGACGGTGAGTCCGATGGGCATGCCGTTGCCGAGGCCTTTGGCGCTGGTGATAATGTCGGGCGTGACGCCCCAGTGTTCGATGCCGAACCATTTTTCACCGGTTCGGCCCCAGGCGGTTTGGACTTCATCGGCGATGAAGATGCCGCCGTACTTCTTCACAATGTCCGTGACGATGGGGAAGTATTCTTTGGGCGGGACGATGAAGCCGCCGACGCCTTGAATGGGCTCGGCGATTAGGCCGGCGATGCGTCCGCTGGTGGTGGTGCGGATGACCTCTTCCATGTCGGTAGCGCAGGCCATTTCGCAGGACGGGTATTCGAGATGGAACGGGCAGCGGTAGCAGTAGGCGTTGTGGGCGTGGACGATGCCGGCTTGCATCTGGCCGAGACGCCAGGTGGATTGCGCGGTCAACGTCATTGCCATCGCACTTCGGCCGTGATAGGCATGGCGCAGGGCCACGATATCGGTTGCGCCGGTGTAGCAGCGGGCGGCGAGGATGGCGGTTTCGTTGGCTTCGGTGCCGCTGTTGGTGAAGAACGATTTTGTCAGTGCGCCTTGGGGCGTGATCGATGCGATCTTCTTCGCGAGTTGCACTTGCGGTTCGGTGGCGAAGACGGTGGAGACGTGCTGAAGCTTGTGGACCTGGGCGTGGACGGCAGCGTTCACCTTGCTGTTACAGTGGCCGACGCTGACGGTGACGATGCCGCCGAAGAAGTCGAGGAACTGGTTGCCATCGGCATCCCACACGTATTGGTCTTTGGCGTGGGTGAGCACGAGCGGCTCCTGAAAATAATGGAAGACCGAAGGAAAGAGGAACTCTTTCTGGGCGAGGATCAATTCGTCTTTGGTCATGGTTTATAGGTCCACCAGCTGTTCGTAGAGGTCGGGGCGGCGGTCTCGATAGAACTGCCAGGTCTTGCGCACTTCGCCGATCATGCTGAGGTCGAGGTCAGTGGTGAGCACCTCGTCTTTGTCGCGCGAGGCCTGGGCGATGATCTGGCCGCGCGGGTCGCAGAAGTAGCTGGAGCCATAGAAGTGGCCGATGTTCCAGGGGGCTTCCATGCCGACTCGATTGATGGCGGCGATGAAGTAGCCGTTGGCGACAGCGTGGGCGGGCTGTTCGATCTTCCAAAGATGCTCGCTGAGGCCTGCCACGGTGGCCGAAGGGTTGAATACGATTTCGGCACCGTTGAGGCCGAGGGCGCGAGCGCCTTCGGGGAAGTGGCGGTCGTAGCAGATGTAGACGCCGATCTTGGCGAAGCCGAGGTCGAAGACGGGGTAGCCGAGGTTGCCGGGGCGGAAGTAGAATTTTTCCCAGAAGCCGGGGGCGACGTGGGGGATGTGGGTTTTGCGGTACTTGCCGAGGTATTCGCCGCCGCGTCCGATTACGGCTGCGGTGTTGTAGAAGATGCCGGCCTGCTCGATTTCATAGACGGGGACGATGATGGCCATGTCGTATTTGCGGGCGAGGTCCTGCATGAGCTGGATGGTGGGGCCGTCGGGGACTGGCTCGGTGAAGTCGTACCAGCGGGTGGTCTGTTCGGCGCAGAAGTAGGGGCCGTAGAAGATCTCCTGCAGGCAGACGATCTGAGAGCCGGCGTCGGCGGCCTGCTTGATGAGGGCCAGATGTTTTTCAATCATGGCGCTCTTCACCTTGGAGAGCTCCTGTTCGGCCGGGGCGACGTTGGCGGCCTGGATCAGAGAACAGCGTACGATTCGGGGCATTGCACCTCCAAATAGATAAAGCCCGGGGCGCATCTGAGCGTTGCCCGAGCCAGGATATTATTCTGAAACGATTGTAGATGATTTGCAACAAGAATATGAAGGTATGTTTTGGGGGCTTGTTTGGCGGCTGGGTGGTGGGTTCGTTTTGTTTCTGATAAGTGGCTTGGGGTGTGTGGGTTAGGTGCGATTTTTGGGTTCGTTCTGCAATTTAGGTATGGGTTTGGCATTTGGGGCTCCTTTTTTCGGGCGGCGAGTTGGGCCGCTGCGGTTTATCTATAGCATGGTTGAGGAAGGGAGTTGGTGGGGTGGTGGGGTTAAGTGGTTTGGTTTGTTTGGGTAGGGATTTTTGGATTGGTTGTGAACGGGGGTGGGAGGAAAACGGAATTGGCCACGGATGCACACGGATGGACCCTCCTTCGCTCTTCGAGCTTCGGCGGGCAGGCACGGATAAAACGACGGCAGAGTAGGTTTGGGTTGGGAGATCCTGTTTTGATCCGGGTGCTTCCAGGTTATATTCAAAGTTGGGAAGAGAATAGACTTATGGTCCCTCGCTTTTTTGCTTCAATAGTGATTCTGGCAGCGCTTCCGGTGCATGCTCAGCCGGCGGCGCGGGCTAGCCGGGCGACTGCGATTCCGCATGATCGGATGCGGGGGATACTGCAGGGGTTGGGTGTCGAGTTTACTGAGAAAGCGGCTGACGACGCTGCTGCCTTTGCTTTTCAGGTGAACGGTCATCGGGTCACGTTGCTCAATCAGGTAAAGAGCATGGTGCTTTCGTCTTGCGTGGCGGAGCATCTCGATCTGCAGAAGGCGCAGCAGTGGACCGAGAGCCACTTTTTCACGCGGGCACAGCGGGATGAGAATGACTGTTTTGGGGTCTTATCCGAGCTGCGGTTTTCGGGTGGGGTTACGCTTGAATTTCTTGAGGAGTTTATCCGCCACTTCTGCACGGATGTGACTGTGTTTGCCAAGTTTGTTGGGGGCGTGAGTGAGGGGCCAGCGTCTCCGGTTGGTGCGATGGCTTGGTCTCAAGTTGGCCAGCGTGCTATGCGTACGGCTCCTTGGCGGGATGCCAGTTCGGTGGCGGGGCTTCTGCGGGTGAACGGCAATGTCAGCTTGAAGTACGATCCGGCGGTGTGGAAACAGGCGGAGGGGCAGTTTTTGTTGGTGCATTCTTCGGGCGAGGGTCAGGCGGTTGTTGTTGCGGAGCGCATTGCAGTGCCATTAGGTGCGGTTGAGGATATTGCTTTGGCGAATGCGCAGGCTGTGGATCCGAATGGGAAGGTTGTTTTTCGGAATCGGCGCAGGGTTAATGGCGTTGATGTGGTGATTCTGAAGATTGAGGTGATTGAGGGGACGGTTCCTCGGGTGTACTACGGGTATTTTTATGCTGGGGAGTTTGGTACGGTTCAGGTGGTTACTTCTACTTTGAAGGCTTTGTTTGCTAAGCATGAGCGGGAATTTTTAGAATTTTTGAACGGGTTTGAGGTTTCGAAGTAGCCCCGGAAGGGCGAGTGCCACTCCAATGTCGCTTACATTGGGTTGATGAGGTGGGGGCAATTGGGGTCAGACAGCCCATTTTCGGCAAAAGCGGCCGGAAAAAGGTGTCAGAC
>CAIRSA010000181.1 GCA_903881085.1 uncultured Acidobacteriia bacterium | reverse complement strand
TCTTGAGACCTCTCTGCCTGACTGCGAACGATTCTACATCATCGGACCCGCGAGCAATAAAAACTCGCGGGTCGCGGCGCACCCATTTTAAAACTCGTCGTAGGCAGATTGCCAATCCAATCCCACTCGTTCTTCGTGGTGAGCAATTCAGTGTTTTATCCGTGTCCATCCGTGTGCATCCGTGGCCAAACTTCTTGTTTATGGCCCTCCGGAAACACTTCAAGCCAAATTCGCCACGGATCCACACGGATGAAACTGAGGATGCGACTTGGATTCTTCGGATTATCCCTCTACCAAAGCAACCGCAGCGAGAACTGCATATTCCGAGCCCCCGCGCCGTTCTGATACGTATACAGCAACCCCTGCGTATTCACCGCCTGCGGCTCCTGCGGCGCGTTGAACGGGTTGAAAACATCCCATTGGAACCGCAGCTTGATCCGCTCCTTAATCGCGAACGACTTGAACAGCGAAGTGCTCAAGCTATACAACCCCGGAGTCTCGCGATACTGATTTTGCAGCGGCAGCAAACCGCCATACCCACCCCGGAACGTCGTGCCGTCCTTCAACGGAATGGTCTGCGTGTTCGTTCCATAAAACGGAGCATTCGGGTCATTCGGAATCGGCGTAGTGGGGAAGGGAACCAGGTTCTGGAAGGCCGGTTTGTAATTCGCCGGCACGCCCATAATCCCGTTCGGATTCCCCTTGGAATCCACACTGTTGATCTGCGCCGGATTGATGTACCCGTTGTAGTAAAGGAACGCCGAAAGGCAGCGCCCGCTGCGACAATCCTGCACGGGATACTTGTTGCCGTAAATCTCCAGACCGTTCCCGGTGGGGAATTGATCGGAAGGCAGTGCGAACCAGGTGGTGTTCCATGACCCCGCGCCCGCCAACTGCCAGCCGCCCACCGCCATGTCGAGCCACTTATTCATGCCGCCGCCGAGTTTCTTGCCTTTGCCAACCGGAATGTCGGCCACCCAGTTCCAGCTCAAGCGGCGCTTCGGAATCGTGATGTCCCGCTTATAATTGGTTAGGCGGTCCAGCTGCTCCTGACTAAGTCCGGCCACCTGGCTGCTGACATACGACGACGCCGGATTGAACGTCGTGATCGTGCTCTGATTGCTGCCATCGACCAACGAAAATGCGTTGTTGATCACATAGAACACCTGGTAGCTGAAGCCCTTGTGGAAGCGGCGGTTCAATTCCAGCTGCAGGCCTGAGTAGTTGGAGTAACCATACTTACCGGTTTCAATAATGTCACCGTAAGTTTGGTCGTAAGGCCGTGAAGCGCCAGCCGAACTTGTTGGCAACGCCGTGCCGTAGTTCGATGCCCACACATAGGAACTGGTCGTCGGATTCAAGCTGCGGTAACCATCGAGATATGCTGTGTGGTTACCCACCCATGCCACACGGGCCAGCGTGCGCGTCATAATCTCCTTCTCAACCGATAAGTTCCAGTCATGCACGCGAGTGTCGGGGTTCTTCGGATCCATCAGCGATCCAGTAAGCGAACCCGCGGTCAATCCGGAAACACCCGCCGCAGTAGTAAGTACGTCCGTCGTATTCAAGCCGGCAACATACTTGGGCGAGTTACGCAGGCTGTAGCCCGGCAAGCCATCGGGCGAATAACCGCTGCTGTCGGGCGAGTAGATCGGATTGCTCACGAACGGAATCGCCGCGCGCATCTTCTCCAACTGGCTCTGCATCACCACCGGGAAGTAAGTAAGCGCGTAACCACCGCGAATCACCAGCGGCCGGTTGGCCCCCAGCGCGCGATAGGCAAAACCAACGCGAGGAGCAAAATCGCGCCAGTTGCTGTTCTGCAAAGTCTTCGGAATGCCGGCTGCGGTGTAGTCCTCGAACTTCACGCCCAGGCTTTGTAACTTAGCAATACCGGGTGCCATTGCTGGATTCAACTTGTAATAAGCATCCAGCGGTTGAGTAAGTACAATCGCCTTCGTCTTGATATCGAAGCCGGAAATGTTGTCATACTTCTCGTGCATCGCCGGCCATGCCGACCAGCGCAGGCCCATGTTCAAGGTCAGCCGTTGGGTAATCTTGTAGTTATCCTGGAAGTACAGCGCATACTGATTTTCGCGCTCGTAAAAGTAGCCGTGCGTAGTCTTGTACCCATACATCATCTGGCCCATGAATGAACTGGCGATCAGGCTCCCTGTCTGCGGCAACACGCGCGGCGAGGCCGCAGTTCCGGTCGGATCCCATGCCGCGGTCCAGTTGGCCACAGGCTGGGTCAAACCAGCGCTCTGTTCCTGTTGTGGCAGGTAGTTGATCAGGTCGCGGCGGAAGTGCGCGCCGAACTGCAACTGGTGCCGTCCGGCGATCTTCGTGAAGTTATCGTCCACCTGATAGAACGTGGATTTATCGGCATTCGGATACACCGTGCGGTACAGCGTGCCATTCAAACCGAGGCTTAGGATGTCCGGCCACTGCTTGGCGCCCAGCGGATTCGGCAGCCCCAGCTTCGCATCCCAGTTCACGTCTGAGGTCGGATCGGAATTCTGATAGAACGCCTGCCTGTAAGCCGTCGCCAATACTTCGTTGAACAAGGTGGGTGAGATGGTATGCACCCATGAAAATGCGAACGACTGCGCCGGCGCCGTGTAAGCGCTACGATTGGCCGAATTCACCGACAGCGGAATCGCCCCCGAAAACGGCGTATCGCTCAGAATGTAGTTCTTCGAATAACGGCCGTAGACTAAGTCCTTGTCTGAAAAGCGATGGTCGATGCGCGTGGCCGAAGTCCAGTCGTGCTGAATGGTTGCCGCATTGCCAAACCAGTTGGAGGCCAACAGCGGATTCACATTCGACAGCGTCGGCTGCGGCGTCAGGTTCATCACATACTTCCACAACGGAGACATCCGCGCCGGGTCGATGTTGTTGATCTTGCCGCCATAAGCCCAAGGCTGGCGGGCGAAGGTTGTGGAATTGGTCGAGTATGGATCGTAGATAGTGCTCAAACGTCCGTTCGAATCCAGCAGCCCGCTGAAATCGCCGCCCCGCATCGCCTGCGTAGGAATGGAATAGTTCACTAGCGCATTGGCCAGGCGGTCCGTGCCTTCCCATGCAAAGAAGAAGAAGGTGCGGTTCTTGCCATTGTAGAGTTTCGGAATCAGCACCGGTCCGCCGATACTGCCGCCATATAGTCCGCGATTTGCAAAAGGCGCCAGTGCGTTCGATGCATCGCGCGTTCGCGCACCGCCCACCCGGCTGTTGGTGTGGGTTTCAAACAGGGAACCATGCAGATCGTTGGTGCCGCTTTTGGTGCTGGCGTTCACCGCCACCGGCGAATTGTACTTCGCGGAAACATTGTTGGAATCCACGCTCACCTGTTGAATCGCATCCAGGCCAGGCTGCCGGTACTGCAGGTAACCGCGTGAGCGCGAAACCATCGGAGTACCGTCGAGTTGAAATTCCGTAGAGCCATAGCGCAAGCCTGAGGAGCGCAAGCCCCCGCCTTCAAAACCAGGGACGGTGACCAGCAGATTGAGCAAAGTGCGGTCCGCCCGAGGCAGTTGTTCCACCTGATCGGTGTTGATCACGTTGCTGATCGTTGAATCGCTCACGTTGACTATGGGCGTCGCATCCGTCACTACAACCGAGGTCGACGTGGACCCGGGCTTCAACACTGGGTCAATAGTGACGCGTTGGCCCGCGAACACCTCAAGCGCAGCCTGGTATTTATCCATGCCAACTACGGCTGATTCCAACCTGTAATTTCCGGCGATGATGCCGGGAAAAATATAGAAGCCTGTTTCGTTCGTAGTGGTTTCGAACTTAACGTTTGTTTCCGTATTGACGAGGCTTAACTTGGCCCCTGTCACGACAGCATTCGACTGGTCGCGTACGGTTCCGCTTACCGTGGACGTGCTGGCCTGCGGGAAGGCCGTGCCAACAAAGAGCACAGCCAGTAAGGACGTGACAATTCGCAATCGCAAAAGGTGCATACAATTCTCCTCTATTACGATGACATGGAACGGCTCCGCTCTAACCGGAAACTCGGCACGATCCACGCTTTTCACCTAATGAAATAAAAGATCAAGCGCGGCTGTAGGGCGGGCTTCAGCCTGCGCGGAGCTTCAGCTCCGCTTCCGGCCCGCCCCCTCCCCAATTCGTTGTATGATCGTTGCTTCAAGATTAAGGAGCAAACCCATGACGGAAATAACCAGGCGCAATTTCGCACTGGCAGGCGCCGCCGCTGCCTTCGCCCCGCAGGCGCAAGCGAAACTTGCGCCCCTCACACCGGGCATCAAGATCTCCATGCAAGTGGACGAATCCGTGACCGGGGAAGACCTGACGTGGATCAAACAGATGGGCGTCGATTATCTAAACGTGCAGACCGGCAAGGGTCGCGGCACGCTTGCAAACTTCCTCGACATCAAGAAGCGCGTCGAAGCGGCGGGCCTTAAGGTGTGGAACATCTCCAACAACGATAACCGCAACATCGAAGAGATCACCCTCAACCTCCCCGGCCGTGATGCGAAGATTGAATGGCTGAAGCAATATATCCGCGACACCGGCAAGGCCGGCATCGGCTACATCACCTACGCCCACATGGCCAACGGCATCTGGTCCAGCCCTGCGGAAGCAACACGCGGCGGAGGCACAGCACGGGCGTTCAAGATGGAGACCGCCGTTGGCTCGTGGAACGGCAAGACCTATCCGAACCCCCTGAGCCACGGACGCAAATACACGAAAGAAGAGCTGTGGGACAACTACACCTACTTCATCAAACAGATCGCGCCGGTAGCCGAAGAAGCTAACGTACGCATCGGCATTCACCCGGACGATCCGCCGGTGCCGGAACTGGGCGGCATTCCGCGCCACATGTTCGGTACGTTCGATGGTTACATCCGAGCGTTGCAGCTTGCGAACTCACCGAACATCGGCGTCTGCCTCTGCTGCGGCACATGGATGGAAGGCGGCAAAAGCACCGGAAAAGATGTCTTTGAAGCGGCCAAGGCCTTCGCCAAAATGGGCAAGTTGTGGAAGATCCATTTTCGCAATGTGACTGCACCGATCCCCTATTTCGTGGAAACCTACATCGATAACGGGTATACCGACATGTACAAACTGATGAAGACCCTGGTCGACGCTGATTTCCGCGGCAATCTGATTGCCGATCACGTTCCACAGATGGGCACGGGCCGCCAGGCGGGCTGGTCGTACAGCATGGGCTATATCCGCGCACTGCACCAGGCCGCCCTGGCCGAAAAGAAACGAGGGTAGGACAGCCGATTCGCCTGTCCACAGTGTCTCTTTATTATTTCATCTGATGAAAATTGTAAATAGCCCCCGGCAATCTTAGCCGGGGGCTGCATTCTTCAATAGAATGTCATTAGGGTAGTAATGATCCACGTTTTTGGCGGTAAGCAAACGGTGGCGGGTGAAAACGGCGGGCGGAACCGGACGGTTCTCCAGCAGGTCAAAAGCGATGCGCATAATTGCATCGCCGTACTTTTCGGGGAAGAAACCAACGGTGCCGATCAATCGCGTCTGCGGTCGGCGCATCTCTTTGCGCGCTTCCACAGCACCGCCCTGCCCCACCACCGCACACTCCGATTCCCAACCGGCCTCTTCAAACGCGCGAAGGGCTCCCAGCGCGGCCGGGTCGTTCACCGCTCCCAGCAGAATCTTGCGCGCCCGCGTGCGGCTCAAATGCCGCCGCAACAGTTTCAGCGTGTCGCCAAAGTTGCCTTCCCCCTCCAGACGCACAACCTGTCGCAGCTCGGGCAGCACCTCTTTCACTCCGGTCTCCACGCCGATCATGCGCGACTGCAGCAGCGGACCGGCCATAGTCATTTCCACCAGCACCAGCTGATGGGCCTGTCCGTTCCATTCCTTCTTCGCCCACGCACCCAAACCGCGTCCGCCAATGTAGCCGGCCTGATAATTGTTGCCGCCAAAATACGTCGCCCCGGCGTGCGCCGCGCCCATGGCAATCAACGGCACCTTGGCCTTCAGAAAGCGCGCCGAAAGCAGTGGAGCGATCTGTTCATTGAACTGATGTTCGATGGCAAGGTCAATCTTTTCGCGCACCATCAGGTCGGCGTTCTTCAAGGCGTCGCCCGAACTGGGGCCGTTGTTGAACACCAGCAGTTCCACGTTTTCGGCTCGCGCGGCTTGTATGATGCTTTCCGACCACTCCTGCGAAAACGCCGAATCTTCGCCTTGCGACGCGTAGCCGAAGCGGTAGCGCAGCGTCTTGGAAGGCTTCACCAGCACCCGGTATCCGCTGCGGCCCACGCGGGCTACCAGACCGTGCTGTTCAAACGTGCGCAAAATGCGCAGTGCAGTGGCGGCGTTCAGCCCGGTCCGCGCCACCAGATCTTTCAGACGCACTGTCTCGCGATCGTTGCGGAAAGCATTCAGCAGTTGGCAGGCCTTGGCAACGGACTCGATTTGGTCCATAGTATCTATCGTAATTGAAATGGAGTAATCATCATGACACCACTTACTCGTAGAACGTTTTTGGCCGCGGCCCCGGCAGCAGCGCCTGCGGCAGCGGCGGTTACCGGCGATAAACCGGCGCTCAAAGGCGGCAAGAAGACGCGGACACAGCCCTTTGCAGCGTGGCCGAGGTTCGACCAGAAAGAAGAGAACGCGCTGATCGAAGTATTGAAAAGCGGCAAATGGTATCGCGGCAACGGCACGTTCGTGAAGAAGTTCGAGGAGTCGTACTCGTCGTTGACCGGGGCCAAGCACTGCCTGGCGACCACCAACGGCACGTCGGCCTTGATCATCTCGCTGGACGCGCTGGGTGTGGGGCCGGGCGACGAAGTTCTGATTCCGCCGTACACCTTCATCGCCACCGTGAACTCCGTGATCCGCCATCACGCTCTACCTGTCTTTGTTGACAGCGACGCAGCGACATTCCAGATGGACCACCGGAAAGTGGAAGCCGCCATCAACGGGAACACGCGCGCCATCATGCCGGTGCACGTGGCCGGTGGGATTGGAAATCTGGATGCCTTCGTATCCATCGCGGCCAAACACAAAATTCCGTTGATTGAAGATGCCTGCCAGGCCCACCTGTCTGAATGGAAGGGCCGCAAGGTCGGTACGTATGGCGATGCAGGCTGCTTCAGCTTCCAAGCGTCGAAGAATTTGACGTCGGGCGAAGGCGGAGCAATCCTTTTCAAAGACGAAGATGCGCGCGAACGAGCGTACGCGTTCCATAACAACGGCAGCGGCCTTAAGTTTATCGGCGCGAATTTCGGCTACAGCAGTTCCGGCGCCAATATGCGCATGCCCGAATTTCAGGCGGCAATTCTGTTGCAACAGATGACGCGGTTGGAAGGCCAGGTGCGCACGCGCACGGAGAATGCAAACTATCTGACGTCGTTGTTAAAACAGATTCCGGGTATCACTCCGGCCACCTCGGGCGATGGTTGCACTAACAACGCGCGGCACTTATTCATGCTCCGGTATGACGCAAAGGCTTTCGGTGGTCTGAAACGCGAGGTCTTCCTTAAGGCGATGGCCGCCGAAGGCATCCCGTGCTCGGGCGGTTATAGTCCGCTTAATTCGCAGCAGTTCATCAAAACAGTGTTGGCCTCACGAGGTTATCAGCGGCTATTTTCGGCTAAGAGGCTGAATGAGTGGGCGGAACAGAATCAGTGCCCGGTGAACGATAAGATCTGTTCGGAAGCGGTGTGGTTTACGCAGAACATGCTGTTGGGGCCACGGACCGACATGGAGCAGATTGCCGATGCCGTGCGCAAGATTCAGAAGTTTGCGGGAGAACTTGCTTGAAGACCTTCCTGATATTGTCTGTTGTTATGTTGACAGCATGTGCGCCCCAGACGCAACAAGTTGTAGCGAAGTCAGAGGCGCCGGGTAAGTTGAGCGCAACCTTGATGGATTCGAAGTTCGCCGAAGCGCATGATACTTACAATGCCATTTCGTGCGCGAGCAACGGCCGGATCTACTATGTACTTTCATCGGAGAAAGTGGATCTGGCCGCGCAGATGTATTCGTATGATCCGGCCTCCTCAGAGGTGAAGCATCTGGGGGATCTGAGCGAAGCGTGCGGGGAAAAAGATGCGAAGTCGATCGCGCAGGGTAAGAGCCATGTCAGCTTCGTGGAGTCGGACGGGAAGTTATACTTCACCACTCACATTGGTTATTACTCGATCATTGACGGCATGGAGAAACCCGGCATCCCGCCGGCCGGACTAAAAAAGTATCCAGGCGGCCATTTCCTCTCTTATGACCTTGCCTCAGGCAAGTATGAAGACCTCGCCATTGCTCCGCGCAATGAAGGCATTATCACATTCGCCATGGATACAAAGCGCAAGCGTTTGTACGGTCTAAGTTGGCCAACCGGCCACTTACTGCGCTACGACCTGCCCAGGAAAGAGATGAAAGATCTGGGCCCCGTTTCTGAACAAGGCGAGGATGGCAAAGGCAAGACCTTCCGAACCATCTGCCGTTCGATGACAGTGAACCCCGAAGATGGCTCGGTCTACTTCTCCACTTCCGACGGTCTGATCCACCGCTACATTTACGATTCCGACAAAGTGGAAACCATTCAGGGCGACGATCTGAAGAAAGATTACTTTGGCCTCTATGATCCTTCCAGCGCCGGACACATGGGTTATAACTGGCGTCAGACATTCTGGCACGCCGGTAAAAAAGCCATTTATGGAGTGCACGGAAACTCCGGCTATCTGTTCCGCTTTGTGGCTGCCACCCAGCAGGTGGAAGTGCTGGACCGCATCACTTCCGAAGATTCCAAGCACAGCGGCATGTTTGACCAGTTCAGCTACGGCTATCTGGGCTTCGCCCCTGGGCCGACGGGAGACAACATCTACTATCTGACCGGTGGCCCGGTCTACGAAAACAACCGCCGCGTAAAGGGCAAGGATTCAACCGCCAAGGGCGAGTCCAAGGGCCGCGAGAATCTGCATCTGGTTACGTGGAACATTCCGGGGAAGCGCTATATCGACCACGGGCCCATCTTCTTCGCCAACGGGCAGCGTCCGAACTATGTCAACTCGATCGCCGTCGGCAAAGACGGATCGGTTTACGCTCTTACCCGTGTATCCGAAGACGAACACGCCAGGACAGACCTGATGCGCATCGCTCCGGTTACTCCATAACCAGGTTATACTTCGTCTTCTTCGCGAGCAATTGTCATCAGCGATTTTGGGCCTAGCAAATCCGATGGGTCGTGCAATTGCCGGAAGCGCAGGCCCAGCCAGTAGACGGGGCACCAAAAGAGTGCAGTCACGATTCCGGCGAAGCTGCCCAATGAGTGGCCGGTCCAGTCTTCCATGCAAAGGCAGAACGACAATGCGCATAACAAACTGGCAGCGTACCAGGATGAGTAGGAGAATCGGGACCGCTTGCCTTCGAAACCGCAGACGTGAAGCTTTTGGGCATTCTGAATGAAAAGAGCCCAGCCGGCAAAGGCGGCGAGGAGCGAGGCCACCTCGGCAAGATGAGCCGGCAGGCCCCAATTGCGCGCGACCAAGGCCAGCGGAAGCGTACTAAAGAAGATCGAGAATCCCGTAAGGAGCGAACGCCGGCGGAGCAGCTTTTGTGTCCGCTTCAGCGTGTCGAGTCCAAGTGCGGCCGGCGGCACGTCGAACGAATCAGGCACATGGCTGAGAGTGCCGATCTCTGCTTGGAGCGAAGGGTCTGCTGAAATCGCCTCTTCAACCAGCGCGCGGGTATCCGGGCTGGCTTCTCCGGTTACATAGACGGGTAGAAGATCAAGAATTACCGTTCTAGGCGTGGACATGTTCGTATGCTCCCAGGCGCAAGCGTGCGCGATGTACTTTTACTTTGGCGGCGGCGATGGAGATCTTTAGGATCGCCGCGATCTCTTCGTACGGCAGGCCTTCCATTGTCCGCAACACCAGTGCGGCCCGGTCGATTTCAGGCAGCGCCGCCATGGCCTGCATGGTTCGGGCAAGCGCCTGCCTGGCCTCGGCCGAAGTTTCCACCGACTCCTTGGAAGTAAGGGTTTCGTCCAACGGTTGCTGCCGTTTGGTGTGGCGGAGTTGATGCAAATAGAGGTTGCGGGCGATGACGAATAGATAGGACTTCACAGTGGACACTCGAATGGGTTCGGCCGACATCCAGATGCGTAGGAAGGCCTCGGAGGTGACGTCCTGTGCGGTAGACGCGTCGCCGCTTAGATAATAAGCATAGCGGTAGACGTCGCGCGCATGGGCGTTGTAGATATCGGCGAATGTGGCGGCCTTGTTCTCTTCCACACTCATACTATCCACCAGCGGCTGTAGAGTTACAAATAGAATTGCAGGGCGAGGGGATTGACCCCCTTTCGGTATTGTTATATGCTCTGGTGAACCGTTTCGCTAAACGATTCGCTATAGGAGCAACCAGGATGAAATTGCTTGTTTACGCAGCCATGTATGCGGCTCTGTTCAATACTGCAGGCCTCGCCCAAAACAATTCCGGCGCGATACAAGGCGCGGTGCGCGATGCGCATGACGCGCTGATTCCCGGAGCAATGGTCACTGTTACCAACGTCGCCACCGGGGTTACTAGGACAATTCCAGCCAGCTCAACTGGGCAGTACACCGCGCCGTTTCTGGTGCCTGGCAAGTATTCCGTATCGGCGGTATCAAGCGGATTTAAGAAGTCCACGCTCGATGGCATCGTGGTGCAGGTCTCTGACCGTCTCGTAATCGATATCAAGTTGGAGGTCGGAACGCAGAGCGAATCCGTGACAGTGCAAGCTACCACGCCAGTGTTGGAGGGGGCGTCCGTTACGCTTGGGCAGGTGATCGATACGCGCAACGTGTTGGATCTGCCGTTGAATGGCCGCGACGCATTGTCGCTGGCGTCGCTGGCGCCTGGCGTGACGCCACCTGAGATTGCGGCGGGCGGGGCGGCACAGTTGGGGAATACCGTGCCGAGCGTGAACGGCGCCAACTTCGCAACCAGTACGGTGACGATCGACGGCGGCATCAATTCCGCGCCGCGCGGCACCACCCACTTGAATGTTTATTCGCCGAATGTGGATTCCGTGGCCGAGTTCAAAGTGCAGACGAACTCAATGTCCGCGGAATTTGGCCGCAGCAATGGCGGCAGCATCAGCGTGGTTACCAAGTCTGGCACCAACACGCCGCATGGCACCGCCTATTGGTTCCTGCGCAATCGCGTGTTCGACGCGAACGACTTCTTCAGCAATCGGGCGGGCATTGCGCTGGGGGCGCTAAACCGGCATCAGGCCGGCGGAACGTTTGGCGGTCCGCTGGTGATTCCTGGCGTTTACAACGGCAAGGACAAGACCTTCTTTTTTGTGGACTACGAAGCATATCGTGAGTCGGTCGGGCAGCCCAATTCGTTTACGGTGCCGACAGCTCTGGAGCGTACGGGCGACTTTTCAAAGACCGTAACTTCGGCGGGAAAGCTGGTGCAGATCTTCGATCCTAATAACACAGTGCCGAACCCTGCGACTGCCGGGGCGATTTTGCGGCAGCCGTTTAGCGGAAACGTGATTCCCAAGAACCGCATCGATCCAGTGGCGGCGAAGTTGATTGCGTTTTATCCGCTGCCGGTAAATGCAAGTCTGACCGGGAATCTACCGCTGAATACGCCGCGGCACAATGTGAACGATACATTCAATATTCGTCTGGATCATTACTGGAAGGCGCATCACTTCTTCGGTCGCGGCAGTTACCAGCAGCCATTTGTGGGTGAACCGAACTACTTTGGCAACGCCGGTAATTCCACGAACCCGCCGCTGCTGCAAAGGCGGCGGTATGCTGGCTTGCAGGATGTCTACACGCTGAGCCCGACGTTGATTGTGAATATCAATTTCAACATGCTATATCAATACGGCACACGAACGGCATGGTCCGATGGGTTTGACATTACTTCCCTTGGATTCCCTTCGAGCTTCCGCGATGGACAGCAAGTACGTGCCATCCCGGTAACTGCACTTACAAGTTATACGGGTCTAGGAAATGGAGCGCAGAATTACAGTACCCAAACCATTCCCAGTCTGGATGGCGCAATTACAAAGATCTTTTCGCGGCATCGCTTGAAGGCTGGCGCGGAATATCGTGCTTACTATAACAACCAACTGCAGAATTCCAATGCTGAAGGGAGTTTCAACTTCAACCAAGCCTTTTCACAGGGCCCGGATCCCAACCAGGCCAGCACCACCGCTGGCAATTCCATTGCGTCGATGCTGATGGGCCTGCCAGCCAGCGGCACCATCACCAATCAGCCGGCGACGGCCTTCCGCAGCTCCTACCAGGCTCTATACGCACAGGACGACATTACCGTGACCCGCACGCTGACATTGTTTGCCGGAGTGCGGTGGGAAACGAATCGCACGCGTACCGAACGCCATGACCGCATGAGCGTGCTTGACTTTACCCAGCCCTCGCCGATAGCGGCCCAGGTGCCTTCGCTCAACCTGAAAGGGGCGATGATCTTCCGCCAGGGCGACCAACGCAGGTTGATCGAGCCGGAATTGGGAAACTTCGCGCCAAGGTTGGGTCTGGCATGGCGTGCGCCTGGGAATATGGTTGTGCGGGCGGCTTATGGATTGTTCTATGGGCTGTCTTCGGCCGATGCCACCACTTCGACCGCCTTCGCCGATGGGTTCTCATCGGTTACCAGCGTAGTAACTTCGTTAAACGATGTGAATCCGTTCCAGACTATGTCGAACCCATATCCTAACGGGATCCGCGCACCTTCGACTGGCTCTTCGCTGAACCCGTCGTTGAACATCGGGCAATCCACTAACTCGGCGCTGCTTTCCTTGAAAAGCGGCCAGTTCCAGAACTGGAACTTCACTTTGCAGAAGTCATTAGGCAAGAGCCTATTGCTCGAAGCAGCCTACGTGGGGAATAAGGGTTCGCGTATGAGTGTCGCCAACATCTCGTTGAATAACTTGACGGCGGCTCAGTTGGCACAAGGCTCCGTTCAACAACAGTTGGTTCCGAACCCCTTCTTCGGAGTAATTACGGATCAAACTTCCGCTTTATCGCGCTCCACGGTGGCGCGACGACAGTTACTGTTGGCATATCCCCAATTTACAACCGTCACAAGTGAAGCCCCATCGCTCGGCAGTTCGATCTATCATTCGTTCCAGGCCAAAGTACAGAAGCACATGTCGCATGGACTTACACTTCTTGCGTCATTTACGGCGGGTAAGACTCTTACGAACGCCACTGGCGCTGGAATACCTGATCCGAACAATTTGCGTGCGGAGCGGTCAGTAGCCGGCTGGGATGTGCCGCAGCGGTTTGTGATCAGCGGATTGTATGAGCTGCCGGTCGGCCACGGGAAACACTTTGGAAATAGTTGGAACAAGCCGATGGACCTGGTGCTGGGGCAATGGCAATTGAATGGAGTTACGTCGTTCCAGAAGGGACTGCCGGCGGCGCTCAGCAGCACGGGAGCTTCGCGGCCTGACCGCATCCGGCCGGTGCAGGACATGCCTGGCTCGGTTCAGAGCAGATTAGGTCAATATTTCGATACGGGAGCTTTCGCGATTCCGGCGGCCTTTACCTACGGGAATGCTCCGCCGTTTGAACCGGATGTGCGTTACCCGGGAATTGCGAACTACGACATGTCGCTGTTCAAATCATTCCATGTGATCGAAAAGGCGACGGCTCAATTCCGTGTGGAGGGCTTCAATATCTTCAACCGCGCACAGTTCGGCCATCCGGGAGTGCAAAATGGAACTACGTCATTCGGCGTGATTACGGCGCAGCAGAACGTGCCTCGAAAATTGCAGTTGGCATTGAAGGTAATCTTTTAAGATGGCAGCAGAGACGTATGATGTAGTCGTCATTGGTTCCGGGGCCGGCGGCGGAACCGTGGTTCACTCGCTGACCCAAATGGGTGTGAAGGTGCTGCTGCTTGAGGCGGGCGGGCCTTTGAATCCGGCCACGGATTTCAAAGAACACCTGATGCCGTGGCAGGTTCCGCATCGCGGCGCGGGCGAGGACGGCAGATACTATTTCGGCGGCATGAAATATGGCTTCTTCGAGGCGCCAAACGGGTATTGGGACGTTCCTGGCGAACCTTACACAGTAGGGAAGGGAAGTCAGTTTTCGTGGTTTCGTTCGCGCATTATCGGAGGACGGACGAACCATTTCGGGCGAATCTCGTTGCGCTTTTCGGATTACGATCTCAGACCGAAATCGACCGATGGCCTTGGCGAGGACTGGCCTATCACGTATGAAGACGTGGCTCCGTGGTATGACAAAGCCGAGAGCTTCATCGGAGTGCATGGCACTAAAGAAGGCCTGCGCACTGCGCCGGATGGCATCTTTCAGGCTCCCCCTGCTCCGCGCGTGCACGAGGTGCTGATCCAGAAGAGCTGCGCGAAGATGGGCATCCCCGTCATTGCGGCGCGTAAGGCCATGATCACCAAATCGCACAATGGCCGCGCGGCATGCCATTACTGCGGGCACTGCGGGCGCGGCTGCCTGACCGGGTCGGCTTATTCCTCCAGCCAGGTGCAGATCTTTCCGGCGTTGAAGACGGGGCGGCTACAGATACGTACCAATGCCATGGTGCGCGAGTTGACGGTAGGCAAGAATGGCCGCGTCGATGGCGTCAGCTATATTGACAAAGTAACCCGTACGGAGCAGCGAGTAAGTGCTCGCGTTGTGGTATTGGCGGCGAGTGCCTGTGAAAGTGCCCGCATCCTGCTGAATTCGAAGAGCCCGTCATTCCCCAATGGGCTGGCTAACTCCTCAGGTGCGGTTGGTAAGTATTTGACCGATACGGTGGGCCTAAGCGTTCGCGGGCAGATTCCGGCGCTGGAAGGTCTTATGCATTACGATACCGATGGCATTCGCGGCATGCATACTTACATTCCATGGTGGCTGTTCGGCAAGAAGCTGGACTTTCCGCGCGGCTATCACGTTGAGATGGGCGGCGGCTTCGCGCAGCCCCAAGTCGGTTCGTTTTCAGGCGTAGGGGCGAAGAACCGCAGCTTCGGAGCTGCGTTGAAGCGTCAGATTCGCCAGAATTACGGTACCAGCATCGGCTTCACCGGCCGCGGCGAGATGATCCCCAATGAAAAGAGTTATTGCGAGATCGATCCAAATGTTACAGACCAGTTCGGCATCCCCGTGCTGCGCTTCCACTTTGCATGGTCGGAACATGAGTTAAAGCAGTCGGCACATATGCGCAAGACATTCACCGAGATTATTCAAAATCTGGGCGGGCGGCCGGAATCCATAACTGCCGGTAACATCACCACGGGTGGAGAAGTAATTCACGAAGTAGGCACGTCGCGGATGGGCAAGGATCCGCGGACTTCCGTTCTGAATGGTTTCAACCAGTCGCACGATGTGAAGAATCTGTTTGTGGCCGATGGGGCGGCTTTTACTTCGAATCCGGACAAGAATCCGACACTGACGATCATAGCGTTAGGCATGCGCATGAGCAGTTATCTGGCGGAGGAGATGAGGAAGGGAAATGTCTGAAGTTTCTCGGCGGTTGCTAATCCAGTTATCGGGACTTGCGGCTGCGATGCAGGCGCAGGAGGGCGGGCACGACCATGGCTCGCATTCCTCGGAGTTCAAACGGCCTGCACGGAAAGAGTTCTTTACCAACCATGAGTTCGCCACCCTGGAAAAACTGTGCGATTGTATTCTGCCGGCCGATGGGGTCTCGCCCGCGGCCTCTGCCGCAGGTGCACCGGAGTATATCGAGTTACTCAGTTCCAATAACCCGAAACTGGCGCAGATCTTTCGTGGCGGCATTGCGTGGTTGAACGCGAAGTGCCGCTCGCGGTGCGGTGTGGAGTTTGACGCGGCTCCGCAGAAAGAGCAGATTGCGCTACTGGAGATGATCGCGGATCGTAGCAAGGGCGGGCCTGAATATGCCGCCGGCGTTGAGTTCTTCGATTGGGCGCGTAAGATGACCGTGGATGCCTTTTACACGACTCCGCTGGGTTACAAAGACGTGGATTACAAGGGCGGCAAGGGCATGACGACTTACTCAGTGCCACAGGCCGCGATCGATCAGGCACTGCGTAAGGCGAATTTGAAGTGATGACGAGGCTCGCATAATGGCGACCATGCATGAGGTGGCCAGGCTGGCGAATGTCTCCATTGCCACGGTGTCGGCCGTGCTCAACCGGTCATCGTATGTGAGCCCGGCGCTGATGAAACGCGTGGAAGAGGCGGCTGAGCAGCTGGACTACCGCGTGAATCTGCTTGCGCGCAGCTTGAAGCACGGCTCCACGCAAACGGTTGGAATGCTGATTCCAGAAATCGCGATGGTGGATCCGTTCTTCGGCGAAGTAGTGCAGGGCGCGGAGATCACGCTACGGGCGAAGGACTATTCGCTGTTGTTGGGGCAGACGCACAATCGCGTGGAGGAGCAGTCGCGGCATATTGCGGCGTTTCGTGCGCGATCAGTCGACGGGTTGCTATTGTTTCAGGCAGCGGGCCGCGATGAGGAACTGGAGAAGCTGATCTCGGGCGGCAAAGCCGTTGTGTTTGTAGGGCGCCTGCCGGACGGTGTACAGGGTGACGCCGTGGCTACCGACATTGAGGCCGGAACGGCGATGGGAGTATCGCACCTGATTGGAAAAGGGCATCGCAGAGTGGCGCTGATTACGCAGAAAGATTCGCTTTCTGTTCGTGAATTCCGCTTGAAGGGTTGGCGCGAGGCGTGCGCGTCTGGTGGTTGCGTGGCCGATGCGCAGTTGCATGCGGAGGGCGAGCTTTCTGTGATGGGCGGCCGCCGCGCTGCGCTGTGGTTGCTGGACCAAACCCTATTGCCCGATGCGATCTTCGTCGACGATCTGGTGCAGTGCATCGGCGTTGTGCAGGCACTGCAGGAGCGTGGTCTGGCTGAGCGCATTGAGGTGCTGAGCTCCGATGATTCCGACTGGCTGGACGTGTTTCACATTCCTATTTCGACCATCGTTCAGCCGAGTCATGAAGTAGGCGTGAAGGCGGCGGAGCTGCTGTTGAAGCGGCTGCGCACGCCGCAACGGAGGCGGGAAAAGATCTTGCTGAAGCCTACGTTGAAAATTCGGGTAAAATAGCCTTTGTGAGTGCCGGCTTGGAATTCTATCGATCGATCGGCGGGGCAGCCGCATGCCGCGCCATCTCTGAGGCGTTCCACGCGCGCGTGGCAACCGATCCTGTGCTGCGGCCACTATTTCCGGGAAAGTCGTTACGCTGCGCGACGCACCAGTTCACAGCGTTTTTGATCCAGTTTCTTGGCGGGCCGGTTTCCGACGGCGAAGGCCGCGTCTGGGTTAGCCTGCAGCAGTCTCATTTGCGCTTTCGTATCGGCGTGCGGGAGCGCGATGCGTGGATGGCGCAGATGAGGATGGCTCTGGCTGAGGCCGGTTTGCCTGAAGGCGCGCAGGCCGAATTGACGAAGTTCTTCGAGGAATCATCCGCATATTTGCTGAATGACGACGAGCCTCCGCGTGTTTCGACCCCGCACGCTTTCCAACGGGAATGGAAGGGGCTGCAGCGCATCGATGCGGCGGTCGTTGCGATTCAGGCTGGCGATGCTTCGCTGATCGACGCGGAATTGGTTGCGCTGGCCAATTTGCGAACCGGCCGCACTTTGCTTCATGAGGCAGCAGGCGCCGGTTGCCAGGAAGCGGTGGTAAGGCTACTTGCATTTGGCATGAATCCGAACATATTGGATGGCGGCAGCCACACTCCGCTGTACTCGGTGGCGAACGAGTGCAAGACGGAGCGCGGCGCGGCGGTTGTGCAAGCGCTAATTGCGGCGGGAGCCCACGTGGATGCAGCCGGCGGCGTGAAGCGGTGCACCGCGTTGCACATGGCGGCACGGCGCGGCAATGTAGCCGTGGCGCAGGCTTTGTTGGATTGTGGCGCACAGATCAATCCGGCCGATACAGAAGGCGTCACACCGCTGCGGCGGGCGCTAAATTGCAAGAAGCCTGCCCTTGTTGAACTGCTGCGGTCGCGCGGCGGACGCCTATAGGTTATTTCATTTTCGTTTCAAGTTTGTTAGTATTAGAGTAAGTCAGCTTCAGTTGTTGCCTCCCATATTGTCTTAACTGCCTCGTAAGCAGCCGTTGCGCAGTGTAACCAAATTGTAACTTTGGAAAAGGACATACATGATTCACAAACTAAAATATAGGTCTCTAATCGCGTGCGGGCTAACCTGCCTCGCGGCTATCACTTTGTATGGCCAGAGCCAGGCCAATACCGGCTCGATTGAAGGCACGGTCTCCGATCCTTCGGGCCGCAGCATCGCCGGCGCAAAGGTCTCGCTGGTGAACACAGGCACGAATTTCACTCGCGATCTGAATACCGACAATGAGGGTCGGTTCCGCGGGTTGCTCATGCCGTTGGGTGCATATAAGGTTACGGTAACGGCTCCGAACTTCGGTAAACTGGTGCGCGACGGCGTGAATCTGGCGGTGGGCCAGTCAGTCACGCTGCCATTATCATTGACTGTTGCGAGCGTGGATCAAACGGTGACTGTCGCCGAGGACGCCTCGGTCGTGGAAACCACGAAGGTGGAACGGTCGACGCTGATCGATAGCAAGTCGATCAAAGCGCTGCCAAACAACGGACGCAACTTCCTCGACTTCGTAACATTGACGCCTGGTGTGGCGATTGTGCAAGGCCCGGACGGCAACGAAATTTCTATCAACGGCCAGAAGGGCATCAACAATAACGTCTCCATCGACGGCGCCGATAACAACAATCCGTTCTTCGGTGAGCAGCGCGGCGGCCAGCGTCCTCCGTTCACGGTGAACCTGGATGCGGTACAGGAATTTCAGGTTGTCGCCGATGGCGCGCCGGCTGAGTTCGGGCGCAGCTCCAGCGGCTTTATCAACGTTGTTACCAAGTCCGGTACGAATGAGTTTCACGGCACGGCGCACGAGTTCCAGAAGTGGACTGGCCTGACGGCCCGGCTTTCCGATGGCACGCGCTACGGTGCGTTTTCGCAGGAACAGTTCGGCGGCACATTGGGTGGCCCAATCAAGAAGGACAAGTTGTTTTTCTTCGCCGCCTACGATCAGCAAATTTTCCGCCAGACCAAGCAGAATAACGCGGCACGCATTGATCCAACGCTGGTGAATTTCTTCGCCACCAAGCTCGGCGACCCCGGCGAAAATGCGCCGATCAAACGCACCAACGATGCACAGGCTGCCCTCGGCAAACTGGATTGGAACGCTGGCGCTAAGAACCTGGTTACGCTCCGTTACAGCTTCTCCAACTCGACACAGAAGAATGGCACATTCGATGTGGAGCAGTACGGAGCGAGCGCGAACGCCATCGAAAAGGATCACGCCAACACCATCAGCGGTTCCGTAAACACAACCCTTTCGCCCACCATGCTGAACGAACTGCGAGCCCAGTTTTCACGCGAAGATCGTCCGCGCGATTATAGCGGACCGACGCTGCCCGGCCAGAGCAGGCCGTTCCCTGATACCGGCGTCAGCTTCGCCGGCTACCGTTTCGGCCAGCCGTTCTTCATTCCGGTTGCCGACCACGACACGCGCTTCCAGATCAACGATAACTTCTCAATCATTCGCGGAGCCCACGACATCAAATTCGGTTTCGAGTTCAACCGCACTTCGACCACGCAGACCTTCATCGGTTTCGCCAACGGACGTTATATCTTCGATAGCGTTTCCGGTTTCATCGGTTATGTGAACAACGGACCGAAGTTCGTGGAATGCTCCAACGGCACGACCAGCAACGTAGGCGTTTGCCCCACCGGCACCAGCATTACCGGTCCGCTGCTGCTGTTCCTGCAGTTCGCGGGCGTTGGTGGAAAGTCCGTGCAGGATGCCGGTACGCAGAGCATTCCGCAGTTGGAGCCGGCGTTCTTTGTACAGGACAAATGGCAGATGCGCCGCAACCTTACTTTGAGCTACGGAATTCGCTGGGAAGGGCAGATTGAGCCCAGTGTGCTGACGCCTCCGTCGCAGGTATTTTTCTCGAAGTTCATTGGCAAGCCAGGCTTCCCCTCTGATGGCAACATTCCTTCCGACATGAAGCAGTGGCAGCCGCGCCTGGGCTTGACCTGGGATCCGGCAGGCAAGGGCAAGACGGCCATCCGCTTGAGCGCCGGCATCTTCAATGCGCGTACTCCAGGACTGGAACTGGCAGGAACCCGCACTACCAATGGATCGTATGGGCAGAACATCTATCGCGACTCCACTTTCAACGGCTTCGGCCTTACTCCGCCAGCGTATAACACGCTGGTGCCTGATGCAGGCTCCGCCACGCCGGACCATCCCCAGGTGTTTGTATTCGACAAGAACTATCGCAACCCGCGCACTTACGCCTTGTCGGCGACCTTTGAACAGGCACTTACTTCTTCGCTGAAGTTTTACTCGGGTTTCAATTATGCCAAGAGCGTGCACATCACCCGCTTTGTGAATCGCAACGACGCTGTGTTCGGCTCGCCCTGGTCAACCGGCCTGGGCGCGGATGGCAAGAATGGCGTTGGCGATTTGACTGTGGTTGAGTCTTCCGCAAAGGGCTTGTTCCGCGGCTGGACCACCGGCGTGACTAAGTCGTTCGCTAAGAACTTCCAGTTCCAGGCGAATTACCAGTTATCGACCGATTATTCAGACGATGACCAGGAACGCGATCCGTTCAATTACTATTACCGCGTGGCGAATAACTTCAAGCCGGAGTATAACTACTCCGCGCGCGATCAGCGTCACCGTTTCAATCTGTTCGGTTACTATGTGGCGCCGTGGGGCATCGAGCTGTCGCCTCGTTTCAGCGCCCACTCGGCGCAACCGACCTCAATCGATGGATCCAATCACTCTGTGTTGCAGCCGAACGGGACTGTGGTTCTGCGCAATACAGCGCGCAAGGACAACGCGTTTACGTCTCTTGATTTCCGCATCTCGAAAAAGTGGAAGATCTCTGAGAAGGTGAAGCTGGAAGGCGCCATCGATACGTTCAATCTGTTCAACAGCAAGAACCTGAAGCAACCGCAGAACGGCAACTTACTGTTTAACTTCGACGGCACGCTGACCAGCGGCTTGGGCGATCCGCGCCAGGCACAGCTGGGCGTGAAGCTGTTGTTCTAAGAAGTACACAGCTTGAGAACACAGAACCCGGATTGAGGGCAGGCCCTTAATCCGGGTTCATCTGCGTCAAGTTACCTGCATGCGGATACAATGGTTTCGAGCGAATCCATGCCCAAACCGCAAACCACACGCCGCACCTTCCTCACATCCGCCGCCTGCGCAACACTCTTACGCGCCGCCCGCCCGCCGCGCATGTTGCTGCGCAGTTCGTGGCAGCCCGTAAACATTGGCGATATCGGACACACTCCGGGCGCGCTCGATCAGATTTGGAAACAGATTCCAGACATGGAGATCACACTCTGGCCTGGCAAGCTCGACAAACCTTCGCACGAACTGCTCGCATCCCACTATCCGAAACTGAAAATTGCCGAAGGCAGTCTTGACTCACAGAACAAACCCACCACCGCCGCGCTGGCCAAAGCGTGGGAAGATGCCGACCTTTACGTCAGCGGATCGGGCTCCGGTTTTCCCGCCAGCAATCATGCCGTGGCTTTCCAAAAGGCCACTGGCAAGCCGGTGGGCGTGTTCGGAGTAAGTGTCGACCCCATCTCTGGCTTCGGCGGCGGCCGCGAACCGGAAGGCGGCACGCTGGAACAGCTGCGCGCCCAAGCGACGAAGCTTCCCCCCACGCACCTCACAGCCGACCTGCGCTACATCATCGATCACTCGGCCTTCTTCTTCTGCCGCGATACCATCTCGCGCGACTATTTGAAGACGCAGAATGTGAAGACGCCGCTGCTCGCCTTCGGGCCCGATGCCCAACTCGGCATGGCCATTCGCGACGACGCGCGCGGCCTCGCTTACCTGAAAGCCAATCAACTCACCGCCGGCAAATTCATCTGCGTGATTCCGCGAAAGCGCTATACGCCCTACTACCAGGTGCGAAACACCGCGCGCGCCAAGGACGATGATCAGAAGGACGCGATCAACGATCGCACTACCTCGAGCGATCACGCCAAGCTGCGCGAGATGATCGTGGCCTATGTGAAGTCCACCGGCAATCGCGTGCTGGCCTGTCCGGAGATGACGTATCAGGTGGAACTCGCGAAGCAGCAACTGGTTGACCCGTTGCCTGCCGACGTGAAACAGAATGTGGTCTGGCGCGATAGCTTCTGGCTGCCTGACGAAGCCGCCTCGGTCTATGCGAAGGCGCAAGCGGTCATCAGCATCGAATGCCACTCGCCTCTGATCGCGCTCTATAACGGCACGCCCACGTTCTATGTTCGCCAACCCACCGATACGTGCAAGGGCCAGATGTATCGCGACATCGGCGCCAAGGACTGGTTCTTCGAAATCGAAGAGACCACTGGCGATCAGCTCTGGTCGCGCCTGCAAGCCATCGTGAAGAATCCAGCGGCCGCCAGGGCCAAAGTGAAATCCATCATGGCCACGGTGGAAAAAGAACAGCGGCGCATGGTTGACGCGGTGCAAGCCGCGTGCAAGGTGTAAGAGATGAAGACCCTGATTTTATTGGCCCTCGGAGCCCATGCTCTATGGGCGCAGCAGCCCGTGCGCGATACGTGCGCGAATCAATGGAAGCTCGTGCCGGCTGGCCACGGCACTCGGAAGTTGATGGTGCTTCCTGCGCAGGCGCCCGCCGAATGGATCGATCCTCAAATCAAAGGCGCCGACCCCGCTAAATGGTCCGCCCTTCGCGCCGATGAGATCGGCTTTCTGTGGCTGACGAAAGCTGGCCGGACTTTCCGAATCGATCCGCGCAAGCCGAAAGAGGGCGCGGTTGAGATGCCGTTCCGCGCGTCGAGTGTGGCCACGCAAAAGCAATGGAAGATCGCCGCCCGCATGCCCGCCAGCAATCACGACCTCACCGCCGCGGTACTGAACAACAGGTTTTATGTGTCGGGCGGCTTAACCGCGGAGTGGGGCTTCCCCACGCGTTCGCACCCTTTCGATGAGCTGTGGGAGCTCGACACCAAGACATGGAAGTGGCGCGCTGCGGGCAGCTTCGGACGCGGCCGCATCTACTGCGCCACGGCAGCCTTCGATGGCAAGATCTGGATCGTCGGCGGCGATGTGATCGAGTCCAATGGCACCCGCCACGCCGTGACCACGGTTCAAATCTACGACCCCCGCACCGGCACGATGACAAATGGCGTGCCCAACACGATCGCCCGTCCCATGCCGATGGCGCTCGCCGCCGGTGACCGCCTGTACGTCGTGGGCAATGCCAAAGATCACTATGAGGAGCCGGGTCAGATGGAAAGTATCGGCGTTGGTGAATCCAAGTGGCGGCGCGAGCCGGACGGTCCGCCGGGCATGGGCCCGCTGGCCGGAGCCACGCTCGACGGCAAGTTGTATATAGCGGTGAAGGACCGCGGCCTGGCTATCTTCGACACGCAAGCCAGCCGTTGGGAACCTGTCGACGGCACTTACAAACCGCGCTCGTCGCAGATGACTGCTTACCAGGGAGAGATCTGGATGATGGGTGGTCGCGACACAGCCGGCGAGGACCAGACGCTAATCTATTCCCCGAAAACAAAAACCTGGCGCAAGGGCCTGCAGATGCCCCGCCCGCTCAGCTGGGGCGCCGCCGAAGTGGTCAACGGCCGCCTGATCGTAACCGGCGGCGCAGCCAGTTACGGCCGCGACTATCTCTATAACGACCTCACCTTCGTCCTGCGCAAGTAGGGCCGCTCCCATCGGGCGGATAATAGAATTAATGAAGACTTTCCTGCTATTCGCTTGCGTGCTGGCCGCCCCCGCCTTTTCGCAAGCCCCAGCGGCCGCGCCCCCCGTCGCGCATCCGTTGCGAGATTTCAGCGCTGCAATGGAAAACCTGTCGCAGACCATCTCGCCGGCGGTCGTTCGGATTGAGACCTCGGGGTTCGGCATCGCCGAAGGCGGCGAGCAGTCGCGCGCCTCTGAAGTGAGCCGCCAGCGCGCAGCCGGTTCCGGCGTGATCATTGATCCCGATGGCTTCATCGTCACCAACGCCCACGTGCTGGAAAACGCTCAGCGCGTGAAGGTCACGGTGCGTGACGTGACTGCGCAGGCCGGGCGGAGGCGCTCCGTTACACTCAACGCCGCGATCGTCGGCATCGACAAAGAGACGGATATCGCCGTGTTGAAGATCGACCGCAAGGGCCTGCCCATTCTGCGCTTCGCCACGGTTATGCCGCGCCAGGGACAGATTGTGTTAGCCGTCGGCAATCCGCTCGGCCTCGAAGATTCGCTCACCATGGGCGTCATCAGTTCCATGGAGCGGCAGGTGGGCGCGGACGAAACGATCTCCTATATTCAGACCGACGCCGCCATCAATCCGGGCAACAGTGGCGGCGCGCTGGTCGACGTGGAGGGCCGCCTGGTGGGCATCAACACGTTCATCTTTACGCAGTCGGGCGGTAGCGAGGGCATCGGCTTCGCCATCCCGGCGAACGTGGTTCGCAGCATCTACCGCCAGATCCGGCGCAACGGTCACGTGCATCGTGGCGAGATCGGCGCGGCTTTCCAATCGATCACTGCGCCAATGGTGGCGGGGTTGAAGTTGCCGATGGAACATGGCGTGATCGTGTCGGACGTGAGTCCTGGCGGGCCTGCGGACAAGGCCGGGCTGAAGTACAAAGACTTGGTGCTGACCCTTGGCGGTGTTGCTGTGGAAACGTCGCGCCAGGTTACTACCGGCATTCTTGGCCGCGCCGGCGAGTCAGTTGAGATGGAAGTTCTGCGCGGCATCGATCGCAAGAAGTTGACAATCCCGGTGGTCGAGAGAACCGACAACACGGATCGGCTGGCAGAGAAAGTAAGTATCGAAAAGAACCTCATCGCTAAGTTAGGGCTGCTCTGCCTGACCGTCGACAAGAAGGTAGTGGAGGTGCTGCCCGGCCTGCGTCATGAGTACGGTGTAGTTGTGGCGGCCCGCGCTGTAAGTGTCGCCAGTCAGGACGTGGCCCTCGCCCCCGGCGATGTAATCCACGCCATGAACGATGAGCTGGTCACCAGCGTGGAAGGCTTCCGCGAGGCGATTGACAAGTTGAAGCCGGGCGACGCCGTGGTGCTGGAAGTGGAGCGGCCAGGGCGGACAATGTTCCTCGCGTTTGAGTGGCAGTAAGTGGAGTTACTATTGCAATGCTCTGATTCTCGACTAGGACTGTGGCCGGATGTGGGCTGAATGGCATTCCAATGTCGCTTACATTGACTAGAACGACGCGTCGCATTTGGGGTCTGACACCTTTTTTCGGCAGTTGTTGCCGAAAATGGGCTGTCTGACCCCAATTGCCCTCCACCGCAATGCCCCAATGAATCGCTCACCAAATCGG
>CAIRSA010000180.1 GCA_903881085.1 uncultured Acidobacteriia bacterium | reverse complement strand
CCTGCAGAAGGGCCAGGTGACTAAGTTTTCCGTGATTGTCGGCCAATTCCTCTTGCGCGATTTCACTGTCTTGAAAACGATGCTCACTGCCATTGTGGTCGGCGGCGTCGGCGTCTACGCGCTCAGGGCGATGGGGTTGGCCACGCTCCACGTGAAGCCTGCCCAATTGGCGGCAGTCGCCATCGGTGGGATCGTGTTTGGCGTTGGGATGGTGCTGTTGGGCTATTGTCCCGGGACCGGCGTCGCCGCAGCCGCCGAGGGTCACCGTGATGCGATGTTTGGGGTTCTTGGAATGTTCGCCGGTTCGGCGGTGTTCGCCGAGCTATACGGCTTTTTCTCTGCAACCGTTATGAAGTGGTTCGACCTGGGGTCGATCACGCTGCCCGAGTTGACCGGTATCCCATCATGGTTGATTTTCGGATGCCTTGGGGCTGCTTCGATACTCCTCTTCATGAAAATCGAAAAGTGGGAACGCCGATGATTCGGCTGCGGCCGCTGCCACCGCTTAATAAGTAGCGGCTCAGTAGATTGTGGTCACCTCCGCTGAAGGAATGCATCTTTCTTTTTAGGAGACACCCATGAATCCGAACTGGCCCAGCACCATTTTGAGCCCTGTTGATTCCAACCGTCCGCAGCGGCATTGCATTTCGCTGCAAATCTAGCAGCCGGCACTATCTTTGTCAACACAAATGCTGTCATCTTATGTTGTGGCATTTGTGATCGCGTACAAAGTCAGATTGTGTGCAGCATGCGAAACTGCTGCCGGTGTCGTCGACCCCACTTAACACTTGATCCATCCGTAGAGTGTTCCCGTCGAAGTGATGCACAACGAACGCAGCCAACTGACTCCAGGTTCGTCATCGTTAAAGGCTACTTTGTTGGCTGCGCAAGTCGCGCCGAGCGGCGGTTCCAAATCGCTGGTGACCGGTTTCTTCAGGCGCCAGAGCTGATAACGAGGCCCATTCGCTCGGCAATCTGATGGTATTGGCAGGCGATTCCGTGGGTATCGAAATCGCGCGATGGAACATGGGGCGATGTGGTATTGCTCAAATCAATTAAAGATCGTTGCCCAAGTTATTGATACAAATGGGTCTGATTAGGAGCCGTGGGTGCTTGTCTGAACCCTCGCGCCAACCTTTTGTTTTCAGCAAATTAGCAGAAGAGAATACAAGAGAAAATCAGATAACTTGTTTGGGCCCTTGTTTTTTTTCAATAGGATGGCGGAGAGGGTGGGATTCGAACGCTCTCCTGCGTCCTGTTATCTATAACTTGCAGATACCAGATTGCCACCGCTCCCAATTCTGCCATCGTTGCCACGGGGCATTACCCAAAATTGCCCAAATTCCGAGATGAGATGAGATGCAGGTGGGTATGAACCTCGATTCCAATGGAGACAGGAATTGTGCCCGGCACTCTCGTGAGGAAATAACGTTTTCGAAATTCTTCAAAGCCGCCGTAAGACGCCCTAGCTTGAGGTGCTAGCGGGAGCAATCTCGTGGGGGTTCAAGTCCCCCTCTCCGCACCACAGTTTCAATAACTTAGCGGCGATCATCCAAAATTGGGTGGTCGCCGGAGCGGCCCATCCTTCTAAGGCGGAAGTTGTCTGCTTACTCACTTGAACAGACCCTAATGCCATCCCTAACGTTGCGCACAGCTCATTCTTGGCTGCTGCCAGTTCGTTACTGAACTGCACATTCAGAATATGACGCCCTTCGTCAAGTACGACAGAAGCTTGCTTGACATTTCGTCCGAGGCGGATTAACGCCTCTGGCTTCGGGACTAGAGATGTAATCGTCGGCAAGTTCAAGAACCACATCCCACTCTTCGGCAAAATCTAAATCTGCGATGATCTGAGACTTTACCGCGCGACTGTCGAAATAGCCGCTAACTAATGACGGATCTAAGGGATAGCTAAGGTATTCCCCAAGACCAAAGGTTAGCTGACGTTTGGTAAGGCACCGAGAGCTTCCACTATGAGGACTGAGGCAATCGTACTGGCTGCTATTTCATGCCGCCGCCAGTCGCCGTGATCGATGCTCCAATTGGATTCTGACAGTGCGTGAGCCTTTCCGCTTCTCCCCGAATAGAAACCACCGCGTCCCGGGTCATACTAAGCGTGGTGGTCACGGACTGAATGGAAAGCCTGTTCACTACTGGGCTAACAAGCCAGTTCAGCGATTCTGGAATATCTCTCGTCAAAACGATCGCCTCAACCTCCAGGTACACGCCGCCGTCCCGCTCCTCGTACCGCTCGACGCTTTGGATGCGCCAAACATACCCGTTTCCTGTATCTGGTGGCAACATGCGTTCGTTCTTACGGCCATATCCTACAATTTCCCGAACTTCGGTTGCTTCCGCGAGAATGTATCCGCGGTGTGAGTCAACCTGAACGTTGACGGCTTGGTAACGGCCCTGCATTGCAGCACTAACAAACAAGGCTCGCTTTTGCCAGGCCATCACGAATTCCTGCTTCTCTTTGGTACATGAAAGCACTCTGGACTCGGTCACGACCGGCCGATACACCTGCTTATACTTGTCATAGTCGAGCAGAACAGTCCAGAGGCTGTCAATGGTGGCATTCGGGATGAAGACGGCCCCTATCCAGTCGTGGATCAGCCCTTTGGGAACGTGCTTCATACCATTTGCCGTTATAGGCGCAATCACTACCTCGCCTCGGCGAACTCGAGCTGCGCGGTCAGCCGATTCGTCCGCCCACAGAAACGTCTGTTTGCCTGCAATCCGTTGCTGCATGTGGGTATCAACTTCCGCGAGGTACGTCTGCCAGGCCGTCAGCGTGCTCTGTTGCAATTCGGCCGCTCGCAAGTTCTGCGGGATGCAGGCCGCCAGAATCGCCACGGCCACTGCCAATCGTGAATTATTCATTGAGTGCGTCATAGATACCTATTCAGAAGGTAAATCCAAAGCCAACTGACGGCTGCGCCAGGTGCGTAGTACGGCCGGTGCCAGCCAGGCTCGGCAGATCGTAGGTTGGCGAGTTATAGAGGAACCCTCTATACTCGGCCCGAACGAATATGTTGTTAGTAACTCTGATGTCGGCTCCGCCGCCGTAAAGAAATGCGGCACGGGTTTGCGTGGATGCCCCAGTAAAGTTCTTGGGGTCGAAGATGAGCGCACCAACGCCTGCCAGCGCATATGGCGTGATGTTCTTGAGTGGCATCCGGAAGACATATGCACCGGAGAGCTGATGCGAATGGGAGTCCATGCTAAGGAGCCCCGGAGCAAACTGGTACTTCTGCGTATTCTGCGTATAGCCATAGCTGGCTTCTACGCCGTGGTTCTTGCTGAAAAAGAAACGATAGCTGGCGAGGACGCCTCCGCTGTTTTCCGAAGTCTGCTCGACCCCGTTGTGGGTGGTTGATTTAAGGAAACTTCCGAAGCCCTGGACCGCTACATCCTGTCGGGAAAACTCAGGATCTTCCGGCTGTGAATATGCGGGTTGCGATAGAAAAGCCACTCCTGCCATGAATACTGTTACTGCGTACCTTTGAAACATTTCTAACTCCTTAATGATTTTGAACTTGCCAACGGCTGTTCGCACTTACTGATGCACCTGGAATTCCAAGAAGCCATCTACGCGTAATCCTGCATCTTCAACGACTTGCTGTACTGCGATTGCCGATTCAAGCTTCGCGTCGTCGGCGTATGCCGGATTTTCGGCAGAGTGGCCGAGCGGGTCCGGTGGAAGGAATCCAGGAGTGATTTGTTATTTGGGGTGGAGTAAGGTGGGTAACTTCTAGTGCAGGCTTTGTCGCGGCTCTGCGCTCGGGGTTGCAAATTCAATTTACCAGATTTATGCCGCGTCTTCCAGCACGGAGTTCTTCCTTTGTTCGAGTGCAACCACGAGCATACGCCGCGCCCTAAACAGCCTGGCCTTCACGGCAGGGACAGTCAATCGAAGTCGTCGAGCGGTCTCCCTGACATCGAACTCCTCGAGATCTCGAAGTACCAGAACCAGTCTGTATTTTGTAGGAAGTTCCGCCACGGCGTGACGAACAGCCTGAACGTCTTCAATGCGGGCAAGAGACCGCTGCGGCGAGTCTGCTGGCGAAGCGATGGAACTGAAATCGCCAGGCGCCCGGTAAATCGGCAGGCGTTTCTGCTTGCGATAGGATTGCATCACCTCATTGATCGCCACCCTTGTCATCCAGGTACGAAAGCTGGATTCACATCGAAATGTTGACAGGCGGCGCCAAACCTTCAAAATAACATCCTGGAGGAGATCCTCTGCGTCGGCTTCATTCGGAGTCATGGAGCGGATATGCCTCTTGATTGCGACCACGTGGCGATCCATCAAGGCTGAAAAGCATTCGGGTGCACCTTCCAGCGCGAGCCTGATGAGGCTGAAGTCTTCGAGCAGAGTGACCGGCCGATTTATTGATGCTTCTGTCATTGAGTGCAACATTTCCTGCTCCTTGGCTTTTACGTTCTGGATTCCCGAGAGGGCGTTCGCGATGACCATCGCACCTGGGATTCCAATCTGTTCTATGCGCTATCGCAAACATATTTCACAACTTGCCGCTGTGCGAGCGCCGAATTAGGTTTCGCGCCATCGGCGCGTGCCGAAATGTCGGCATCAGGAACCGGCAGATGCCCATGGATCGGTGCCTACGCAAGTCCATCGGCACTATGACCTGAGAGTCTATTCCTTACAATCCTGCACAACTGGCACAACACGTGCAATATTGTCATACGAATTGGAGTTTGCGGGTATGAACCAGAAACAATATCTTGCCGTGGAAACTGAGGATTTGCAAGTCGGGCGATCTTTTGAAATACAACTGTCCCTCCCCAGCCTGGTTACGGAGATTTCGCCCTTTGTAGATCAGCTCATGGGATTGCTCAAGCCTGAGCTCGACAGGTTTTACAAAGAGGATGGAAGCGACATTGACATCGAAGTGGCCGTGCAAGAGGCTATCGCAAATGCCGTGATCCACGGAAATCATGAGATTCCCGAGAAGCGGGTACATGTCGAGTGCTCGTGCAGCTTGGAAGGAGAAGTATTAATCACGGTCCGTGACGAAGGGGAAGGATTCGATAGCAACAACTTACCGGATCCGACCGATCCGGCCAACCTGCTTCTATCCCATGGGCGGGGAGTGCGCCTTATGCAAACGCTAATGGATGAGGTGCGCTTTGAGGAAAACGGCACAATCGTGCGCATGCGGAAGTTGCTGCGGCTGCCACTCGGGCAACAGAAGTTGGCCCTCGGAGCGGCGGCAGTCTAACGGGTCAAACTCAAGTCCGGGACACCTGCGACTGAGGGTACTTCAGCGCAACATCCTGCGAAGATGCATCCACTGAAGAGCCCATATGCCCGGTCTGTGCCCGTCTTTTGCCAACGAAATTCCCATCGAACGAACGAATGCCTCGGACCTTGGCGTCTGCGTGACTATCAAGCGGACGCCTGACTCTCTCATTCGAAAGAGCAATTGAATACCGGAGCTGTCTGCCTCTTCGATCCCGGAGATGTCCACGACGATCTCTTTGCGGCTTGTAATAGATTGTGCTGTGATCCAGGCATGCTCCAAATCCCACACGGCCGCACCGGACAATTCTCCCCGCAGTTCAAACCGGAATATTGCAGCGCTGTCATGTTGGAACATATCCATTGTTGTTCACCTGGAAGGCAGTATTTGCACGCGAAGGTCCAGGGACAAGGCGCTCAATCATGCGGTCAAGTATCAACGCATTGGAAGGGCACTTCTGATCCAGTTGTGCCGGGATTTCGGCAATTGCCCGGCGCACGACGGGTACCAGGCATGCCAAACCATCGTATCTGCTGGTATTGCAGTGGAAACAGGAATGCATCAAGTAGCGCGTAACGGAGGAGCCCGATGTCATTTCGAATTCTGATTCTTATCCTGAGCGTTGTGTCCAGTCTGAACGCATCAGGGCTTAAGCTGTCCGAGGCTTCGCAAGAAGGGGATCCTGATGGGCGGTCCCTGCTACTAGCCGGTGAATTCAAACGCGCTACGCATGCATTTGAGAACGCCTTGAAGAAGCAGCCCGATAGCGCCGTTCTTCACTACTGGCTTGGTGTGTCGTATGGGCGCTTGTCTGAAGTGTCCAGCTCGCTGTTCGTCCCTAAAGCAGCTCGCAAGGCCCGCCATCATCTTGAGGAGGCCGTAAGGCTCGATCCGCGGAACGACCGTTATTTGCGCGAGCTTTTCGATTTCTACGTTGATTCACCGGAGTGGTTCCACGGAGGATGGGATAAAGCGAATGCGCTCGTCGAGCGGATCTGTGCCAACGATCCAGGCGCGGAGTCTACCCTTCGATGGCGGCTTAGATCATCCCAGCGAAGTTACAGCGGCCCCGGTTGGTGGATTCGCAAGTCAATCCTCATCACCGGCGACTTGGTTCCGACCCCATGATCGCCGTATGTCCCAGTTGGTTTGTTCGAACGCTGTACTGGTGAAGCACATAGTCGGGCGTTGGCGCTCTTCTGTGCAGAGCTTTCACCATGGACGATAGCGCTAACTCGGCAATCAGCGCTATGCCCAATACCAGTTCGCCTCTACCTCGTTGCCGGTAAAGCCCAACCGTCATCCCGGAGAAAACGAGAAGGCGGGTTATCACATCGGCAAAGCCTTCAGCCCAGGTTTCAAAAGCGTTCTCGATGAATTGAAGCCTTGCCATCATTACGGCCATCTCGTCCATCAGGCCTGACGCGAAGAACAGCATTGCGCCAGCAACATAGCCCCAATAAGAGCCGCGCGAATACATGACAGCGGACACGATCGCGATGAATGTTCCGGTGCACGCGACGACTCTCGGCGTGATAGGAGTGCGAACCAAGGCGCGAACAGCTGGCCGGCAGAATATTTGATTCAGATGGGAGCGGATCCCGTCCATGGGGTTGCCAGTTTTCCCGGCCAAAAAGCACTCCGCTTTCGTTATGTCCGTGCTGGACTGAACTGAGACGCCCTCCACAGGGGGGGTCGATGTTACTCCCGGGCGCAGACTACGCCCGAAGCCAGGTTTAGTGATCAGAACGGGCCGTTCCCAACTCAGAGGTAGAACTCGAGAGCGCTCAACTGCGGCGAGAGTATCACTATCGGTGATGAAGTTCCACGGGAGCCATAGAAACTCGTTCATCAGCGCAGGCGCGAGGGCCTCCCAACTTAAGTTCTTTCGAGGGTCAAATGGCGAGGGACATATCTCCGGTCTACTCATCCCGCTCAATGCGGGCGAGGCGCAGCATTCGTCCCAAATAGCGATTTCCAGCTCAGCGGGCCAAATAAGCACCAAGTCAGTCACTCCGGCGCGCAGAGCGGTTGCGACCACACGGGCCAAAAGCGGTATGCCCGCAACCTCCTGGGTGAGGACCTGCTGCGGCGACCCAAGCGGGAGTAAGGTGCGTAAGCCGGGAACGACCATCAAGGCTTGCATTGCGCTGTTCCGTTGATAATTTCGTGAATGTTGTGCCTGTCTATTTATATTCACGCGAGCGTCAAGTGCAATCGGTTGACCGTTCGCATTCCTAGGCTGAGCCGGCAGTCTGATTTTGCGTCGCCAACATTCCTTGCGCCGAGACGGCGAGAGAATGTCAAAGTTCCGGCAAGAGCCGAATCCGGCACTGGTTTCGGCACCTGGGAAGTAAAAATTCACTGATTTCAAAGGGTTTTTCCCGCTCACCGCTATGGAATGCCATATGCATTACTCATTATCGAAGTGGGAAATTCAGATTTCGAAAATACAAAGGAGCAATAAAATGTTTGGAAAGAAATTAGTCACGGTTTTGATTGCGGGTGTGGCTTCGATGACGCTACCCGCGTTTTCGCAAGAGGATGTGGAGACGTCGCGGCAAGATGTTACGGTTCAGGCGTTCGGGAGTTTCGTCAAGAGCACGACTCACAACGGAGTTGAAAACAAGGCCACGAATAGCGGCGGCGTACTCAGCAGCTACCGCTTTTTCTTTAACAAGTATCATGGCGTCGAAGGGAACTACGGATACTCATTGAACACGCAGACTTACGGCTCGACAGGGTTGAAAACCAACTCGCACGAGATTTCTGGGGCCTACGTTTTCCGTTATCCGCTGCGCAAGATTACGCCCTTCGCATTGGCGGGCGTGGGCGCACTGGTCTTCAACCCGAAAGACGCGACCGGAGTGAATACACAAACTCGCGCCTCATTCGTTTACGGCGGCGGCGCGGATTACAACATCACGAATCACATCTTTATGCGGGCAGAGTATCGCGGCTTTGTGTATAACTCGCCAACTTGGGATCAGCCGGCATTTACAGGCCGCGACCGGGTTACGCATCGTGCGGAACCGTCCATCGGATTCGGCTATCGATTTTAACCAAGAATGTTTCCATGAACGTGAGACTCCACCGGCCATCAGTCTGCATATGCCTGCCACTGATGGCCGGCAATCAGGACATGATTTTATGATCGACAAGCGATTGCATTACCACTTTCACGACGAGTCCGATGTTTTAAGGCTCGAGTTGGCAGGGAGTCTTCGCGGAGCCGGCGCAGAGGGAGTATATCGAGAATGGAAGAGATGGTGTTCTCTAGTCGACGATCATTCATTGATTATTGACATCACTTTCGTCGTTGACGCCGACGAGCGCGGGTGTGCCGTGCTCGATGCCTGGCATCGCGGCGGTGCGCGGATCATCGCCGCATCGCCCGAATCGCAAGCGCTCGCCATGGCAGTGCTTGGCGGGCATGGTCTGGGCGAACCTTCTCCCATTGAGCACACCCCAAACAGTTGGTTTCAGCGTCTGAGCGAATTCGTGCTTGCATGCCCATCGGTCTTGCCGCTCTGTACGGATAGTCGACGGACCAACAATCCTTCACGATTGTAGCCATCGCAATGCCGCCGTTGAGGTCGTATTCGCATGCGGACGCAAAGGCTGTCGCTTGAGGATGCAGCGCCGCGCCCCTAAACAGAGTGACGATTTGTGGCTATTTGGTTTTCATCTGGAAATGAAAACATCGAGAGGTAACTGGAAATGATACGAATTATGACGGCGGACGAGTCCGCAAACAGAACGATCACGGTTGACGGGAAGTTGTCCGGCGAAGGCGTCGAGCCTGTCGAGGCATGCTGCGTTCGTGCGCTCTCAAGAGGTGTAACAGTAAGGCTTCACCTGCGCGATGTTTCAACCATCGATGAATTCGGCCAGGCAATGCTTCGCCGTCTGGTCTCACAAGGCGTTGATCTGACTGCGAATGGGGTGTACAGCGCCTACATCGTTAGTGAGATCCAATCCACGGTACAGCGCGGTAGACGTGGGTGAATCATAGAAAAGAGGCATCATGAACACGCAGAGTGCTAACAAACAGCGCGCCAAATGGACCAAGAGTGTCCGCCACAGGCTCTCCGGCGAGCAGCGCCGGCAACAGATTCTGCAAGCCTCTGAGGTTCAATTTGCCATAAGCGGCTTCCGGGCCACGACCACAGTTAGCCTTGCTAAGGCTGCGGGCGTCTCCGAGCCGGTGCTGTACTCCCACTTCAGCACTAAGCAAAACTTGTTTCGGGAAGTTGTCCAACGGAATGCTCAGGATCGCCTCAAAAACTTACGTGGGCGATTCGTGTCGATGCCGGACCTGGATCCTCTCAAGTGGGTTGAGCGTATAGCGGAATCTACAGTAATGGCTTGTGTCGAAGCTAGCGGAAACGCGTCGATCATGGCATGGGGGCTCATGGAAATCCCTCAGTTCGCGGCCGAAATTTACCGCTCGGAGATTGGCTCTACGGAAGAGTTGTGGATCGCTGAGATTGGAACGCACTTTGCTGATTCTCCGATGCGCACAAGTCTTGCCGTGCAAGTGGTGCCGTATGCTGTGCATGCCTGCATGGCATTCGGACTCTGGTTAGCTACTCTGCATCACAAGCCCGCCACGGCGCGTGACCATGCCCGGCAATACGCCAGCGGAATCGTAGAGGTCGCGAGGGCGGCTTTGGACTTCCGCTCGAAATCGCCGGCATAGTTGCTAAAAGAAATTGGCATAAGTGAAATTACCTTGCAGGGTAGGGCCGGATTATTCAGGAGATTTCAGGTAACGGGAAACGAGATATGAAAACACTTTTATTGACCTTGCTGCTTGCCGGACCCAATGCTCTGGCAGAATCGGCACATCATGCGTCCGTCCCACGGCAGGATGCCCCTCGCGCGGTGTTCGTGGTGGCCGAAGGGACTCAAGGCTGGCAAAGTCTACTTGCCAATAAGGTCCTTGATGAGTTGAATGCACTGCTTGGTGAATCCTGTGCGCTTGAAGCGGCCCACTACGACGCAGAGCCCGTCGCACGTCGTGGCTTTGTTGCCAGAGGCACAGTCCATGAGTTGCTGGCGGCACGCCCGCGGACACCGCTGAGAGAAGCAATGGAAATGGGGTTTTCAGTGTTGATGAATGCGCCGCGTCAACGCACAATGGTCGTCATAGCTCACGAACAGTTTTATTCCTCGCCGGTCTCTATGGACCGTCTAGTAAGATTGGCCCGTCATTCAGGTACCAGGGTGCACACCATCCACCTGGCCTCGAACTCTGGTCAGGTCCAGGGGTCTCACGGACTTGGAGAGCATTTGAGGAAGGGAGTTATCTGGAGCGTAGAGCGAATCGTAGTGCATGAACGAAGTTACTCGGCGCGCGAGACTTCGCTTCAGTTGAAACTCCTGTCGAACGCGACAGGAGGTACGGCCTGCGTTGCCGAAGACGAGAGCACCGGGATGGCCTGCGCGGATGCAATCGCCGCAACAATGGAATAGTAATACAGTCGGTTCCACCCATTGCCGTACCTCACCCCAGTGCTCGCTATCCGACCAGTTGCAGTTCGTGATCATCCGCCGTCTCATGCGTGTCGTGCAACTCCTGGCAATGCAAACAATAGGCTGCCCAGGGCACCGCAGTGAGGCGCTTGTCCGAAATCGGTTCCTCGCATTCAAGGCATATCCCAAACTCGCCGTGATCGATGCGTTTGAGTGCCGAGTTGACCTGCATGAGGCTTTTGCTCTCGCGTTCCAGCGTGCGAATCGCAAATTCCCGATCACTGGCGAGTTGTATTGTATCGATCAAGTCGTGGGATTGCACGATCCAGATGTCCTCTCGATGGCGCGAACTGCCCAGGATCTCCTCACGCCTCGCCATCAGCACTGCTTTGTATTCACTTGCTCCAGTTTGTTTCATCATTAGAACCTCTCTTTTCAATTGCTGAAACACGTCTTCGCGTGATCCGACGCGAGCTTCAAGGCCACAGCCGATTCGCTCGCTCTTGCTTGCGTCCGTGTTCTGCATGGGTCAATTAGCACGGCGCTTGCCAGAAGCATCGGTGTGTTGGTGCAAGGTTACACGCTGATTTTGTTCACCTTATTCTGCTCGCTGAATGTCCTCAACCGGCGCGCGAAGGCATGTGCCGAGGGCAGATGACGAGCCTCGGCGTCACATTGGGCCGTAGCTTGATTCGGGCTCGGATGCTTCAGGCCGACAGGGCACACAAAATTAGTTATGATTGACCCTGTGGCTGCATCATCCACCGATATTTACGAGGCTGTGCTTGCGCTCTCGCGTTCCATCGCCGGCCATACTGATCTGCGGAGCCTCATCTCGGGCGTAGCCGAAGCTCTTCGCCGGATCGTCACCTTTGATCATCTCGGGCTGATCCTGCACGATCCGAATGGCAACGCGATGCAGGGGCACATTTTGAATGCGCCTGGCAATCCAGTTATTACGAGTCTTCGCTTGCCGGTCGACGAGGATCCGGCCGGCTGGGTATGGCTCAACCAGCAGCCGCTGGTAATCTCACATTTCGAATCTGAAACTCGTTGGCCGGAGGGCGTACGCGTCGCAAGCGAGTTGGGGATCAGCACTCTGGTCATCGTGCCTCTAACGGCCGGTGATCACCGGCTCGGTGCGTTGGGGCTCAGCTCCGTAGCGCCCCTCGACCCCACTCCCGCCGAGATAGCGTTCCTGGAGCGCGTCTCCAGCGAGTTTGCGGTTACGGTCGAATCCTACCTCGCCAAGGGAGCAGCGGTCCGGGAGAGGGACCGGCTGCAAACACTCTTCGATATCACCAATGCCCTTGTATCGAACCTCGGGCGAGACGACTTATTTTCTGCGATTTCCGGCCAGCTCTCAAAGGTCATTCCGTATGATTTTGCGATGCTGACGTTATGCAATGACAGCGGCGGCCTCGATCTCTACGCGCTCCATTCGACAGGCCCGCAGCTTGTCGAGGAACTCAAGGGTCCGTCGTTCAACCCCGTGGGCATGCCGGCGACTGAGGTTCTTGCCACCGGAAAGCCCGTAGTGGCTCGCGCTACCGATACCGACCGCTATCCGGCTCTTCGGCGGTGGACGGCTCTCGGATTTAAGTCGCTTTGCTCAGTTCCGTTGGTCACACGCAATCGACCGTTCGGAACGCTTGCGCTTGCCCGAATGACCGATGATGAGTGGTCTTCCGAAGATGTCGAGTTCCTGATGCAGATCGCCAGACAGGTTGCCATTGCCGTGGAGAATTCGCTCGCCTATCGGGAGCTGTCCGAGATCAAGGAGCGCCTCGCTACCGAGAAGCTCTACCTCGAGGATGAGATCCGCCTCGACCAGAACATTGGGAACATGATCGGCTCAGGGCAGGCTTTTCAAAGCGTGCTGAAGAGTATTCAGATTGTGGCCAAAACGGACACAACCGTTCTCATAACGGGCGAAACTGGCACGGGAAAAGAGCTTGTGGCGCGGGCAGTTCATGAATTAAGCGGCCGTAGCAAAGGCAGTTTCATCAAGGTGAACTGCGCGGCCATTCCTGCGAGCCTGCTGGAGAGTGAACTGTTCGGGCACGAGAAGGGCTCGTTCACCGGAGCGGTGGCACAGAGGCTCGGACGCTTCGAACTGGCACACCATGGAACGCTTTTTCTAGATGAGATTGGCGAAATGCCGCTCGAACTCCAGCCGAAGCTGTTGCGGGCGATACAGGACCAGGAATTCGAGCGAGTTGGCGGCACCCGCACGATCCGGACCGACGCGCGCCTGGTGGCCGCCACCAACCGCGACTTGAAGACGATGGTAGAGGAAGGCAAATTTCGCGCCGACCTCTATTACCGGTTGCATGTCTTTCCCGTGCTCGTTCCACCGTTGCGGGAGCGCCGCGAAGACATACCACTGCTCACGCGCTACTTCGTTCAAAAGCATGCCCAACGCATGGGCCGGGACATCGATAGCATTCCGACGCCGGTTTTGGCCGCACTGGCGAAATACGATTGGCCAGGCAACATCCGCGAGCTGCAGAATGTGCTGGAGCGATCGGTAATCCTGACCAAAGGGAGCGTGCTGCAAGTGGCAATGCTGCCCGAACTCGTGGGCAAGCCGGCTGCGCCTGCGAGAAGCATATCGGCTGAATTGGAAAATTCGGAAAGGGCAACCATTCTTAAGGCGTTGGAGGATGCAAACGGCCAGGTTGGAGGCCCGACGGGCGCTGCGGCGCGCCTGGGACTGAAGCGCACAACTTTGCAGTCTCGCATGCGAAAATACAACATCACGAGCCGGCATTATTGAGCAAGACCGTCGTTGGCGGGCCAGATCCTCCACCAAGGTGTAGTAGATTCTCTCTTTCGCTCCTGGTATTCATAATGGAGGACAATTCAGTCGGCTAGGACAATTAATCAGGGAGATGCGATGAGTGACATTGATTGCGAAGGCTTGAAGCAGGAGGCCGGTCATGACTGCCGTCCTATCGCAAATTCCGAATTGCATTACTGACGCTTATTTAGAGGTGCGGAAAAGCATTTCTACCCGTTTGTCTGCACGGCAAAGCCTGCTGTTCTGGCTGGTCCTGAACGCGCTGGTTGCCGTCTGCATCTGCCATAGCGCACTGGCGCAAATGCCATTGCTGGGCGGGCGGATTATCCACCAGTACTGGGGCTTCAAAGATGGCGCGCCGGAGGTCGTGGAAAGCCTCGCTCAGACGACGGATGGTTACCTTTGGCTGGGAACTGAATCCGGACTGTTTCGCTTCGATGGCATCCGCTTCGAAAAATTTCAGCCGGTACTTGGCGATCAATTCCCGGCGACAGATATTTCCAGTTTGTTTGCTCCCCCCACGGGGGGACTTTGGATCGGTTATCGTTTCGGCGCCGGCTTCAGCTTTCTAAAGAACGGCAAGCTCACAAACTTTAAGCTCCGCACATCGAGTGGCACGGTGAATGATTTCGCTCAGGACAGTCATGGAATCGTATGGGCAGCCAGAAGTAATGCACTGTGGCGATTCGATGGCTCGACATGGCAGGAGAATCCAGGAGGGTGGAATCCCAAATTGAACCCTGCTCAGGTGGGATTCGATCGAGAGGGTATCCTTTGGGTTTTGTCGGACCGCAGAAGTCTGGAGTTTGGGAGGCAACTCTTCTACCTGAAGCCGGGCGGCACGACGTTTCAAAAGGCCGGAAACAATCTCTCCGTAGAAGGATTTACAAGGGATGCCGATCATATTGTTTTGACAACTCATGAAAAAAGAGCTGCCGGGCAAGGGTCGGGTCTCGAGTTAGAGGGCTCGCCTCCAGCATATCCGATTCTCAGGAAGAACTCCGATCAATTTCTGGACCGAGCGGGCGGCATTTGGTTTCTTTCGTCGGATAATCCAGTCTTATATCATCCTGCAGGCGAACCGCTCGCTGAGATCGTTAGCAAGGTTTCGCGCGCCAATTCTCAGTTCTATGAGTTCAATCCCTACCGCTACTCAAGGATCGTGGATCGCGAGGGCAGTATCTGGATTGGCTCTACCCGCGGCGTCCATCGTTTCTCTTATAGTTCGCTGATGCAGCCACAGCTCCCCAAACCGCCTGGGTACCGGTTCACGGTAGCGCCTGATGAACGAGGGATCGTGTGGATCAACTCTGGGAGCGGGACCGGAGCATCCACCCTTTACCGTGTGGCAGGCGAGAAAGCCGAGTTTCAGAGGGACCAGGGGGGAGTGGCCAATTTCGCATACATGGCGCCGGACAAATCGTTTTGGTTCGGCGGCGAAGGTGGATTGTGGCATATGGTCAGCGGCCGTCTCACCAGGATCGATCTCCCACCCGCGCTGGTTCACGGCGATCAGTACCTCCAGGCGATAGTTCAGGATCGATCGGGGGGAATGTGGGTGTCATTCTGGAACCGTGGGCTGTATCGGCTGGCCGACGGTGTTTGGACACAATTCGGGGGGCGCAGTGACCTTCCCATGCTGAGGGTGCATGTCGAGTTTAAGGATCGTCTCGGCCGCATCTGGTTCGGGTCGAGGAACAACGTGCTGGCTGTTCTTGAAGGGGAGCGGGTCCGGACGTTCGGTCCTGGTGACGGCATTCAAGTTGGCGATATCACCGCGATCCATGGACGAGGATCGGAGATCTGGATAGGCGGTGAATTTGGTTTGCAGCAGTTCGATCACGGACGATTTCACACCATCAACGCATTGGATAAGGAGAGTCTCAGCGGAATCTCGGGTATCGTGGAGACGGCAAACGGAGACCTTTGGCTAAATGGACTGGGAGGGATTTTTCACGTCCGCCGGACGGAAATCATGGAAGCGCTCAAGAACTCCACTTATCGGGTCAGCGGCGAGCGCTTTGGCAGACGGGAAGGACTACCTGGGCTTGCATCGCCAATTCGACCACTCCCCACTGCCATCGAGGGTACGGATGGGCGGTTGTGGTTCACCGTTAGCAACGGCGTCGTATGGCTGGATCCGGCGCGTGCGTCGAACAAGGTCCCGCCACCTCCGGTCACGATCCAGTCGATTTCCGCCGATGACCGGAGCTATCGTGCAGATGCGCCCATTCGATTCCCTGCGGGCACTTCCAGCGTGCAGATCGGCTATGCCGCGGTAAGCCTCTCGGACCCGGAGGCAATTCGTTTTCGCTACAAACTGCAAGAAACGGACCAGGACTGGCACAATGCTGCGGCGTCCAACTCAGTGAGCTACCGCAATCTGCCTCCCGGTTCATACCACTTCGTTGTCGCCACCACCGACGCCAACGGCTTATGGTCGAACAACACTGCAACCGTGGAATTCACCGTCTTACCCGCCTTCTACCAGACAAACTGGTTCCGCGCCCTCTGTGCGGCGGTGTTTTTGGCGCTGCTGTGGGTGGCTTACCGGTTCCGAGTGCGCCAGCTTCGGCGGGACTTAAGGCAGCTTCAGGATGTGATCGAAACCATTCCGGCGATGGCCTGGACCGCGCATAGCGATGGCTCCAATGCCTTCGTAAACAGGCGCTGGGCTGAATATACCGGTTTGTCTGCGGAGGATACGGCGGGGGAAGGTTGGATGGTGACCGCTCACCCTGAGGATCTTCAGGCTTATGAGCATAAGTGGCGCGCATCGATAGAGGCCGGCCAACCGTATGAATTTGAGGTTCGCTTCCGGTGCGCTGCCAACGGGGAATATCGCTGGTTTCTGGCGCGGGGTGTGCCTCTGCGCGAGGGGCATGGGAGGGTGGTTCGGTGGTATGGAATTCTCACCGACATCGAAGATCGCATGCGTGCCGAAGAGACGCTCCGCGAGAGTGAATCCCGCTTCCGCACGTTTGTGGACCACGTGGCGGACGCCATCACTGTCCAGGACGAGCAAGGAATCATTGTGGATGTGAACCGGCAGGGCTGCGAGGGTCTTGGTTACTCCCGTCAGGAAGTAGTTGGGAAGGCCCCGTCTGCCTCCTTCTGTCTGAATGCGGAGCGAGAAGCCATGGAGATGGAACTGGTGGTGCGGCGGGCAGCAGCGGGAGAGACCGTGTTGGACAGACACTGGCACCGGCGAAAGAATGGGACGGTGTTCCCAGTCGAAGTTCACACCAGACTGTTTTCCTATAGCGGCCGCCGCTTCCTTCTGAAGGCAGTCCGGGACATCAGCGAATCCGTGCGCGCAGAAGAAGTCGTCCGCCGGAGCGAAAAGCAGCTTCGCAACGTCATCGACACGATCCCGGGATATGTGTGGAGCGCCCGGCCTGATGGGTCACTGGATTTTCTGAATAGACGTTGTCTGGAATTCAGCGGGCATTCAATTGAGCAGTCGCTCGACCGCGGTTGGGAAGAAGTGCTTCACCCCGAGGATCGTGACCGTTTCATCAATGAAGCACGCGCTGCCATTGAATCCGGGCAGCCGATCGAAACGGAAGCGCGCTACCGCAGAGCGGATGGGCAGTATCGCTGGCTGTTGGTCCGGGCGGTGCCTTTGCGCGACGAGTCAGGAACGATCGTCAAATGGTACGGTGTAAATACTGACATTGACGATCTGAAGCGTGTGGAGCATGCTCTCAGGCGGAGCGAGACTTACCTGGCCGAATCGCAGAGGCTGACCCATACGGGCAGCTGGGCAGGCGACCATACTACGAAGCCATTGTACTGGTCGGAAGAGCTCTACCGGATTTTTGGATTCGATCCGCACCTGGGGTTGCCAACGCGCGAGCAACCTCTGCAACGGGTACATCCAGAAGACCTGGACAAGCTCATGCGAGCCTTCGATATGGCGATAAATGGAAATGAAGACGCCGATGTCGAATACAGAATCGTATTGCCGGACGGAACTGTGAAATACGCGCATGGCATAGGACATCCGGTTTTGAGCTCGAACGGGGAGTTTCTTGAAGTGGTGGGCACGACCGTCGATATCACCGACCGCAAACGTGCCGAAGAAGAACGCGAGAAGCTGCGTCAGCTTGAAGCAGATCTCGCGCACATCAATCGCGTCGGGATGATGGGGGAACTGGCCGCATCAATCGCACATGAGGTAAACCAGCCGCTTTCGGGCATAGTGAGTAACGGCAGCGCTTGTTTGCGCTGGCTGGCTGTCGATCCGCCAAACGTGGAGGAGGTCCGTGAAGCTGTGCGCGACATCGTTCGCGACGGCAAGCGCGCCGGCGATGTGATCGCCCGCATTCGGGCATTGACTACGAGGACTGCGCCGCCAAAAGAGACTCTGGATTTAAACGAAACGATCAGGGAGGTGCTTTCCCTTGTTGGCGACGAGGCGAAGAAAAAGAGCGTGTTGATCCGAACGCAGTTTGCGGATGGAGTTTATCCTGTCTTGGGCGATAGGGTTCAATTACAGCAGGTATTGATCAACCTGGTCATGAATGGTTTCGAGGCAATGAGCGGCCAGACTGGGCGTGCGCGAGAACTGGAGATCTCAACCCGGAACATTGACCCGCAACTGGTGCAGGTAACAGTCCGAGACTCTGGAACCGGGCTCGACCAAGCTATAACGGGAAGGATATTTGAGCCGTTCTACACCACCAAGTCGGGCGGCATGGGCATGGGACTTTCGATCTGCCGTTCCATTGTTCAGAATCATGGCGGCAGATTATGGGCAACGGGCCACGACGGCCCAGGGACAAGCTTCCACTTTACGCTCTCGAAGTTAGACGTAGGAGCCGCAAATGCGCGAGTTGAGGGAGTCTGACGCCGATACTGCAATGCTCGACGGCGTCCCTCGTTTTGGACGCGGCATGCTCTCCGTAAGCCGGAAGCTTCGACTGCCTCGATTTTTTGGGCCGGCTATCGCGTTGATCGTCATCTCCTTACATCTGAAAGCCGGCGAATACCGGTCCGGCCGGTCGATGGATAGATTGCCCGTCGTCCCCAAAATAGATTTTCGCTTTCGTCACCTGGCTCTGGGTGAGGCCCCAAGTCACCTCAGAGTAAACCAGATGGTGCAAGACGACCTCGGGTTCTTGTGGCTGGCAACCAGTGATGGATTGAAGCGCTATGACGGCTACCGGATCCGCGATTTCCGTCATGAGGCGGACAACCCGAACAGCCCGGCTGACAATTACATCTATGCGTTGCTGAAGGATCGATCAGGCAAAATATGGGTTGCCAACGGCAACCGCTTTCTGCAAACGTACGATCCCGTGACGGAAAGATTTACTCTGTTCCGGCCCGATCCGCGCGCCCCCGCCGTACTCAAAGCCCGCGTCGGTGAGATGAATCAGGATCGTTCTGGAGTTATCTGGCTTTCGACCGACGTTGGACTCTACCAGATCGATCCGGCCACCGGCAAGACGGTCCATTACGAGCATAATCCCAAGAATGCAGCCACTCTGAGCAGCAACATCGTCCGCTCCACCCTGGACACGCCGGATGGAACTGTCTGGGTGGCAACTACGGCGGGCTTGGACACTGTCGATCCAAGGACCGGAAAGGTTGTGAGGCGGGTGCAATTTCCAACGCCCCATTCGGAGTGGACAAAGATCATTCAAGACCATGCCGGCTTCATCTGGCTGGCGTACAACGAAACACATGGCGGCCTGGCGAGATTGGAACCCAGTACCGATGAACTGATTCACTACCCGCTGCTGCTTCCGGATGATGAGGAAACCTGGCCCGGCGTCAGAACGATGTACGAAGACTCGGACGGTAATCTCTGGCTGGGCACGATTCGTGCCGGCCTGTACAAGTTGGACCGCGAGCGCAAACAGTTGGTCCGGTATCGGAACATATCCACCGATCCGTCAAGCCTGGCATCCAATGAGATCACAACCTTGTTCGAAGACCGCGAGGGCGGAATGTGGGTGGGAACGCGGGGCGATGGAGCAGACCGGTTTACCAAAAAGCCTCTTTTGTTCAGGCGTTACGCGCACGAACCCGGCAATCCGAACAGCATCGACAAAGACGTGGTGATCGCCGCCTACGAGGACAGTCAGGGGATCCTATGGCTCGCAGGCAGCCGCAGGCTGCGCTCACTCGACCGGAAGACTGGCAAGTTCGATTCCCATCATTCGACACTTCGTTTGCCCGGTGAAATGGTCTATTCCACTGTTGAAGACAGAGCGGGTTCTATTTGGTTTGGCATTGCCGGCGGAGGAGGGCTGAGCCGCTATGACCGGCGGACAGGAAAGCTCAAGGTCTACCGGCACGATGACAGGAACCCCAGGAGTCTGAGCAACGATGAAGTGCGCGGCCTTCTGATAGATCACAAGGGTACCCTCTGGGCGGGGACAGACGATGGACTCAATGCTTTCGACCCTCTGACAGAGGAGTTCCGGGTGTACCCCACGCCAGCGAGTCCGAGCACGTATCGATCCATCGTAGAAGATTCGAAGGGGATCCTGTGGCTAAGTTCCGCCTGGACTGGGGTGCACCGGTTCGATCCGGCCACAGGCAAGTTCACTGTCTACCAGCATTCCGGCAAGCCTGGGAGCCTCAGCAGTGACAATGTCAATGCAGTGTGCGTGGATCATTCGGGCAGGGTGTGGCTCGGGACCCAGGACGGCCTGAGCGGACTCAACCCTGCGACTGGAGTTTTTGCGACCTACGATATCGGGATGCCAAACTCGCCCGTGAACGGCATCCTGGAAGACGCACGTGGCAATCTTTGGCTGGGAACCAACAGCGGACTGCTGCAGTTTGACCCGCGACGGAATATTGTACGGCGATATTCCAGGTCTGACGGTCTGGCGGCCAACGAGTTTCCCTTGAACGGCGCTGTATGGAAGAGCCCCCGTGGGGAAATGTTCTTCGGATCGTACGCCGGACTTACGTTCTTCGATCCCGCTCAGATCGAGGAGTCGACATACGCCCCGCCCGTCAGATTCACGGAGATTCAGATACTCGGCAAGCCAGTCGCCATTGGCGGAGAATCGCCGCTCAAGAGCTCCATTTCCGTCGCGGACTCGATCGTACTGGATTACGCTCAATCGGTTGTTTCCTTCGAATTCTCGGCGCTCAGCTATGTGAATCCGGAACGTAACCGCTACCGGTACCGGTTGGAAGGACTGGACGATAAGTGGTACGAACGGGACAGCAGCCGCCGCTTTGTGACCTACACTACGCTGGCGCCGGGAAGCTACGTGTTCCTCGTGCAAGGCAGTGATCATCGAGGTGTCTGGAATCAGACTGGGGCGAGCTTGAGAATCAGCGTCCTGCCGCCATGGTGGATGACTACCTCGTTTCGCGCTTTTTGCGTGCTCTCTGTCCTTGCACTGCTATGGTTGGCCTACCGTTTCCGTGTCCAGCAACTTGAGCGTGAATCCAAACGCCTTCGGGAGATGATTGAGACGATTCCAGCCATGGCCTGGACGGCACGCCCGGACGGCTCCAATACTTTTGTCAACGGACGTTGGGCGGAATTTACTGGCTTGTCCGCGGCGGAAACGGCCGGTTCGGGTTGGATATCCGCGGTTCACCCGGAAGACCGTCAGTCCTATATGGAGACCTGGAACGCGGCCCTTGCTACGGGCGAGCCGATCGAAGCCGAGGTGCGCTTTCATTGTGCCGCGAGTGGGGAATACCGTTGGCTTCTGATTCGTGGCGTGCCCGTGCGCGACGAGCACGGGAAAATTCTCAGGTGGTATGGCATTCTTACGGACATCGAAGATCGGAAGCGGGCCGAACAGGAGCGCGCGAAGGTGCTCCAACTCGAAGCAGAGTTGGCGCACATCAATCGCGTGGGGATGATGGGGGAATTGTCGGCCTCGATCGCGCATGAAGTGAACCAGCCGCTGACGGGGATAGTGAGCAACGGTAGCGCCTGTCTGCGCTGGCTGGCCGTTGATCCGCCTGACGTGGAGGAAGTCCGTGAAGCTGTCCGCGACATTGTTCGCGACGGCAGGCGGGCCGGTGAAGTGATCGCCCGTATCCGGGCCCTTACAAAAAGGGCTGCGCCGCCCAAAGAAACCCTTGACCCGAATGAGACAATCCGGGAGGTCCTCGCTATCGTCGGCGACGAAGCGAAGGGAAAGCATGTATTGATTCGAACGCAGTTTGCAGATGACGTTTTTCCCGTTGTGGGCGATCGGGTCCAGTTGCAACAGGTGATACTGAACCTGGTCATGAATGGGTTCGAAGCGATGAGCAGTGTGGGTGATCGCGCGCGAGAACTGGTAATCACCACGCGGAACATGGATTCGGACCAGGTACAGGTAACGGTTCAGGACTCAGGGATGGGGATTGATCCGAACACAAGAGGAAGGATCTTTGAGCCTTTCTACACTACGAAGCCGGGCGGCATGGGCTTGGGACTATCGATCTGCCGTTCGATTGTTGAGAACCATGGCGGCAAGCTATGGGCTACGGCCAATGATGGCCCAGGGACAAGCTTCCACTTTACGCTCTCGAAGCACCAGGCAGGAGCTTAGGATGCAAGATTTGCAAGAGTCTAAAGCAGTGATTGCTATTGTTGACGACGACCCCTCGGTACGGCGGGGTCTCGAACGGTTGATCCGGTCGATGGGGTGGAAGGTCGAAGCCTACTCCTCCGCGCAGGAATTCCTGGCGCGCCCTTCGGCGGAAGCACCAGGATGCCTTGTGTTGGACTTGCAAATGCCCGATCTAAGCGGGCTCGACCTGCAGAAGCAAATGGTGGAGGACGGCGCGGAGACCCCCATTGTTTTCCTGACAGGCCACGGCAATATCCCAACTACCGTGAAGGCGATGAAGGCCGGGGCAATTGAGTTCTTGACCAAGCCGGTCGATGAGGAGCAGCTTCTAAAAGCAATTCAAGAGGCCGTTGAACGCGGTCTACGCACGCGAAGGCAGAATGCGGACCTGCGAGAGTTGCGAGAACGGTACGAATCGTTGACGGCGCGCGAGCAGGAAGTCATGCAACAGGTGGTATCCGGACTGTTGAACAAGCAAATCGCGGCCGAACTAAGGATAACCGAGGATACGGTAAAGTTTCATCGCGGGCACATCATGCGTAAGATGCGGGCCGGTTCGTTGGCCGATTTAGTGAGGATGGCGGAGAACCCGGGCATCCGCATGCATCCACGGCCGTCACAATCCTAGCAGCGGAATAGCCAAGGTTTCGGTTAGATCCACCACCAAGGTGTAGTAGATTCTCGCCGCTCTCTGCTATCTAATGAGAAGGTGAGGCAACCATGGCGCCCGTTATTTCAGTAGTCGACGATGACATTTCGGTCCGCAGATCGTTAGACAGACTGCTGCGGTCCGTTCCCCTACAGACAAAAGTGTTTGCTTCGGCGGAAGAGTTCATAGGCTCTGAAAATCATTGCACGGCGGACTGCCTCATTCTTGATGTACGCCTGCCAGGGATGAGTGGCATCGAACTCAACCGTTATCTATTGGCGCACAAGTGCACCGTGCCGGTTATCTTCATCACCGCGCATGGATCCGATGAGAGTGCGAGATTAGAAGCTGCTTCGGATTGGACCGTCGCATACCTTATCAAACCTTTTAGTGGAGAAGACTTGCTGGAGGCCGTCGACCTGGCCCTGAAACGGAAACCGGGCGGCAATCAGAAAGACAGTAGAACTGAGGAGATCCCATGAGTGACACAGGAGCTTTGGTTTACGTGGTGGATGACGATGCGTCTTCGCGCGAAGGCGTAACACGTTTAATTCGCTCTGCCGGATTGATGGCGATGAGTTTTTCGTCCGGGGAGGAGTTTCTGGCTGCCCCGCGACCTAACACCCCGGGTTGTTTAGTGCTGGATATGAATCTCCCAGGGGTAAGCGGGCTCGAAGTGCAACAGGAGCTTGCCAAAGCAGGCACTCCGATCCCCATCGTTTTTCTCACGGGCCACGGCGACATCCCACTGACTGTCCGCGCAGTTCGAGCGGGCGCGGTCGACTTTTTGACGAAGCCGGTCGACGATGAAGCATTGTTGAGCACAATTCACCGGTGCATCACCTCCTACTTCGATAAGGAGCTCCCGCCCGATCGGAACTGCGGAAACGGCGAGGCTTGTGAGGAAAAGCGAAAGCTCACTTTTGAAAAGCTGTACCTTGAAGACGAGATCCGAAGCGAACTGATGTTCGAAGAGATCGTCGGCAGGGGCGAAGCACTTCGCCGTGTATTGGAAGACGTCAAGACCGTTGCACCCGCCGATTCCACGGTCCTGATAAATGGCGAGACGGGGACAGGCAAGGAGTTGATCGCACGCGCGGTTCACAATCTGAGCGCTCGCAAATCCGGCCCATTCGTCAAAGTGAACTGCGCGGCCATTCCCGCCAGCCTGCTTGAGAGCGAACTGTTCGGGCACGAGAAGGGTTCGTTCACCGGCGCGGTAGCGCAGAAGCTTGGACGCTTCGAACTGGCGCACCATGGAACGCTGTTTCTCGATGAGATTGGCGAAATGCCAATCGAACTCCAGTCGAAGCTGCTGCGCGCGATTCAGGACCAGGAGTTCGAACGCGTTGGCGGCACCCGCACAATTCGCACCGACGTACGGTTCGTGGCCGCGACAAACCGGGACTTGAAGAAGATGGTAGAAGAAAACAAATTTCGCGCCGACCTCTACTATCGGTTGCATGTCTTTCCCGTGCACGTACCGCGACTGCGGGACCGCCGCGAGGACATACCGCTGCTCACGCGCTACTTCGTCCAGAAGCACGCCAAGCGGATGGGCAAGAACATCGATACGATACCAACGCCGGTGTTGTCCGCGCTTACGCAATACGATTGGCCCGGCAATATCCGCGAGCTGCAAAACGTTCTGGAGCGATCGGTCATCCTGACACACGGGAACGTTCTGCAAGTAGCCATGCTGCCCGAGCTCGTCGGCAAAACTGATTCATGCATATCATTGGTGGCATCTCTCACTGAACCGGAAAATACCGAACGGGAAAGTATTCTCAGAGCGCTGGAGAAGGCACGCGGCCAAGTCGGGGGACCTGACGGCGCAGCAGCATGCATGGGACTGAAGCGTACCACTCTGCAATCACGCATGCGGAAGTACAATATCGCACGCCAGTTTTCCTGAGCAACACTCTTCGCCACTCAATCTGTCGCCACCCCCAAGTATGCCGACTGCCGAAATCCGATGGCAGATGCCGCAAGGCAGAAGCCCGCATTGCGGTCACTTTCCGGCACAAATATCGAAGGATGCGCTGCTGCGTAATGGACGGCAAATTGCAAATCATTATTTGGGGGGGGTCGAACTCAATGGCCGTTGATGGACCGGTTATTCTGGCGCTTGCCGCACTTACAGGATCCGTTGTGGGCGCTTGTTCGTCGATGGCTGCTACGTTCATAGGACAGCGATTGCACGCACGATGGACCCGCATCGGAGCAGAACTGGAGGAGCGCGAAAAGCTTTACGGCAAATTTGTCGAGGAAGCCGTTCCCATGTTTGTAGACGCTATCCAACGATCGGCCATGGACCCGGCCAAGATTATGAGGCTCTACGCAATCGTGGCACGCATCCGGTTGACTTCGACCGAGCGGGTTCTTCGGGCAGCGGAGGAAGTCGGGAAAGAGCTGCTTGAGGCTTATGAACGGCCGCCTGAGGATCCCGCCGAAGTTCTTGCGCGATACGCTCACGGCGAGGATGATATAGATCCGTTCCGGGAGTTTACAGAAGCTTGCCGCCAGGAGCGGGCGAAGGCACTTCAGCATATATGAAGATGCCGCTTGGCGCTGGGCTATCTGGGCAGTCACGTGGAGGCTTGATCACAGTCCTGGCAATTTAACTCCAAGCCGTTCTGCAACGGCTTCGGGTACGTCCAGGGATTGAGAGACAGGGAACCCGTGTTCGCGCCATGCTTTTAGTCCGCCTTCCAGCACCCAAACATTCTCGATGCCGATCCGTTTCAAACACATGGCGGCCCGCGCGCTTAGTGTGTCGTCTCCGGAAGAAGAATAGAGAATGATTTTGACATCATCGGGAACGACAATTTGTGGAGAGTTCCAGAAAATTGAGGGATCTACGGTGAAAGCACCCGGAATGCCCTCCTGGATTTCGCATTCAGTCTCTAATTCGAAATTTAATAGATCGAACACCGCGACCCTGCTATTGGATTTCATTTTTCGTGCGAGCATTGGGGGACTGATGCGGCGGAACCGTAACTGGCGAACCATGCGCGCGAGCGTCAGTCCCCTCCATCCCGCGAAGAGGGCGACCGGGACCCCAACCGCGATCCCGAGGGCCATTCCAAAATGTTGAACCCATCGAATTGCAGACTCCAGTTGATTCGAAAAAACATAACCCAGCCCTACGTAGGCGCTCGACCAAAGAAAGCCGCCAATGGTATCGAGGAAAAGGAATGCGATGACCGATACTCCTTGCGCTCCGCCAAGTGGCGGCAATACGGCATCCAGTCCAGGGAGAAATTTGGCCACACACAGCAACGGTAACCCATACTGGCTGAACTTATCCTGGGCATTCTTGTAGCTCCGTTGCGGGTCCGGAGTGAAACGGCAGAGTAGCCTGATGGCCTTGGAACCCCATTTGCGGCCTAGCCAGAACCATATCCCATCCCCTGCCAGGCAACCCAGGATACCCAAACAAACAATAATCGCGGGATTCATTGCTCCATGGGCCGAAAGAGCGCCTGCGGCCATCAGGAAAACGACCGAGGGGATGGGCAGACCAGCCTGATGGGCAAGCACTGCAAGGAAAACTCCGCTATAGGTAACCTGTAGGGAGGTGCTCACGCTTGCACTCCGGTGGTGAGTCCTGGCATTCGACTGTCACTTGCAATGAGCACCACTACTGACCTTGCGCCCGCATGATACGTTGAGCCCTGAACCGGCGGTTCTGCATTCCACTCGCAAATCTCATGCGGCGGATCCAGTGCGGTATCGATCCAACGCCGCCAGCGCTCGCTTTTGGCCTTAGACTCGGGAAGTTCGAATTCAAGAGGCTCCCAATACGGGTTCAAAATCATGTGGACTAACACTCCCTCGCTTTTCAAATCCCCTCCGATTGCGATACTGTGCGAACAAGGCGACCAGTCCGGCTGATTGAGTTTCACGCCGTGCCATGCCTGTAGCGCCTCCCGCAGCACCTGACTTAAACTCGCGCGCCGGTATTCATGTTCCACGTCCCGTGTGACACGGCGCTCGATCAGTAACTTCACGAATCGGAGGACATCGGCATGTTTGGTGAGCAGGTTCCAGTCGAACCAGGTGATTTCATTGTCCTGGCAGTAGGCGTTGTTGTTGCCGTGCTGACTACGCCGCACCTCATCGCCCATGACAAACATGGGCACTCCACCCGACAATAGGACGGTTGCGAGAAAGTTCTTTACCTGCCGGTTGCGGAAACTCTCGATAGTAGGATCGTCCGCCGGACCTTCAACACCGCAGTTCCAGCTCCTGTTTTCCTCGCATCCATCGCGATTGCCCTCACCATTGTCTTCGTTGTGCTTGTGGTTATAGCTAACGACGTCGTTCAGCGTAAAACCATCGTGGCAAGCAACGAAATTGATACTCTCTTCGATTTCGCGCTCCTTGGAACCATAGATGCCCGGACTCCCAAGCAAACGATCGGCTGCGCGCCTCACGGAATCGTCTGCACACCGGAAGAAGTCGCGGATATCGTCGCGAAACCGGTCGTTCCACTCCTTCCAACTGTCGCCCACGAAGTTGCCGACCTGATAAAGTCCCGCCGCGTCCCATGCCTCCGCAATCATCTTGGCGCCAGCCAGCGCAGGGTCTGACTCGATATCCCAAAGCACTGGAGGATTCGACATAACGGCGCCGGACGAATCGCGGGCAAGGATGGACGCAAGATCGAACCGGAAGCCATCTATATGCATTTCGTTTACCCAATAGCGGAGGCTGTCCACAATCATGCGCCGTATCACTGGATGGTTCGCATTCAGCGTGTTTCCTGTGCCGGTGAAGTTGGCGTAGCGTGAGCGGTCATCGCACAGAAGATAGTAAGTGGAATTGTCCAGGCCGCGGAAGCACTGTGTCGGGCCATCATGCCCGTTTTCCGCCGTGTGATTAAAAACTACGTCGAGAATGACTTCGATGCCGGCCCGGTGCAGCGCCTTCACCATGTCGCGAAACTCATCCAGGGCACCGAGAGGGTCACGGCTCGAACTGTATGCTTGGTGGGGGGCAAAGAATGAAACCGGCGAGTAGCCCCAGTAGTTCGTCCTGCCTGCTGGCGCATCCTGCGGATCGAACTGAAACACCGGAAGCAGTTCGACCGCTGTAATACCTAGATGCTGAAGATATGGAATCTTCTCGACGAGTCCGGCGTATGTGCCACGTTTCGATTCCACCAGGCCGGAGGAGGGATGTGCGGTAAATCCACGAACATGCATCTCGTAAATGATTGTGCGTGCCCAGGGGCGCTTCAGCGGCACGTCCCCTTCCCAGTCATACGCGTGCGGATCGGCAACCACACTCTTCATGGCCGTTGCGGTGTTGTCTCCTTTGAGACGCGCTGCCAGGCGGTCATAGTTTTTGGGGACTGCGATGGCGCGGCCATATGGGTCTAGCAAGAGCTTGGATGGATCGAACCTGAGACCCTTGGCCGGCTCGAAAGGTCCATAGGCTCGGAATCCATAGATCTGACCTGCTCCTACATCGGGGACGAACACATGCCAATAGTGATAGGTCCGATTTTCAGCAGGATCCATAGGGATGATACGTGAGGGACGAGCATCATCTGCATGATTGAAAAACAGAAGTTCGATGCTGTACGCGCTGCGGGAGAAAATTGAAAAATTGACTCCGCCATTTGTCAGCGTAGCTCCCATTGGATAGCTACGGCCAGCGGTTGAGGCCGCGGCCAGATCTTGCACAACGAACTCATCTTTATAAAGCATCATAAAATACTTCCCACAAGCCGCCGGCATATACCGGCGATCCTACTGCCCCGCTATTCAAGAGCATTCCTGGTGCCGCGGGTAATTGGGTGCCTGTGCCTCCAATTGGAAGTTGCTTTGCCTGGATATTCGTTGTGGTTTCCACGCTTTCGGCACAAAGCAACCTGACAATGCATCATCGCGCTGGCGCTGCGCAACGCCGGATTTCGGCACAAGACTTCGGCATGTGCCCACTCCCAAGGGCTCCAAGGCGTGTGCGGCGTTGAAAACAAGTCAAATCGCAATGGTCAATCGAATGCAAATTCCGGTGTGTGGCTGGAATGCAAAGCGGTATTGGCATTCATCAGTGAATCCCAATGAAGTTACGCAAACGACTTACGCGGCAGGAGAGCAAAGAGGTGACGCGCATGCGCCTTATCAAAGCGGCCGAGAGATTGTTTATCCAACAAGGCTTCGACGATGCCTCAGTGGAAGAGATCAGCGAAATGGCCGGCTACTCACGCGGTGCTTTTTACTCAAATTTCGAAAACAAAGAACAGATATTCCTTGAGGTCATAGACCACCGGAGACCCAAAGCACTCGACGAAATCTTCCACCAGGCATCTGGACATGCGGAGCGATTCGCCGCTCTTCGAGAGTGGTTTTCGAATCAATGGCGGCTCAAAGACTTTATCGCCCTAAGAATGGAATTCGCGCGAAAGGCGCTGCGGGATCGATCCGTAAGAAAGCACCTTGCAGAATTTCGCAGACGAGAGTTCGAAACGTATGCCGCATCCGTGGCCAGATATCTCGGAGCGGCGGACGGAGTTCCGGCAGATCGGCCGGAACTGGTTGCACTTGTATTGTTGGCCGTGGCACAAGGCTTGGGGTGTCTCGCGATCGACACCGAGCCCGAATCGGAACGTATGTACACGGAGGCCGCCAAGCTGGTATTCGATCGCTTGAGCGCCTCTCAAATCACTAACCTTGGATAATCTTAATGAACAAAAAACAAATCTTCTCATCTTTTTTCGCGCTTGGGTGCGTAGCAGCGCTCACGTCGTGCAGCCAAGAAACAGTAGCGGCGGGCAGCCAGCCTGTCGTGCCAGTTCAGGTCCGGACTCCATCCGTAGTGGACCGTGCCGAATCGGTCAGCGCCAGCGGTTCTGTCGAAGGCTCGGAGACGGCCGATGTGGCATTCCTGGTCGGCGGCAGAGTGGCCAAAGTGCTGGTCGAAGAGGGCCAGTATGTAAGCAAAGGACAGGTGTTGGCCGAGATCGAACCGACAGATTACCGGAATGCGTTCAACGTGGCCACGGCGCAGATGGAAGCAGCTCAGGCCGTGGCAATGAAGGCCGAGGCAGGGCTTCGGAAACAGGAGCTGGAGCAGGCCCGCATCGATTTTCAGCGTTGGGAAGACGAGTATAAACGGATGAAGTTCCTTGTAGAGAGGAAGAGCCTGCCTCCAAACGATTTTCAGAAGATCGAAGCAGCATACAACGCCTCGCGGGAACGCTACCAGATGGCGGTCGAGGGGACGCGGAAGGAAGATCGCGCCTCCGCCGCCGCACAGGTACAAGCGGCAGGCGCCCAGGCCAGCGAGGAACGAAAGCGGCTGGCTGACACTCGGCTCGTGGCGCCGGTGTCCGGCAGCATCGGCATGCGAAAAGTTGACCCTGGGCAGACAGTGGCCGCTGGAATTCCGGTCTTTTCCATCGTCGCTTTGAACCCGGCAAAGGTGCGCGTAGGAGTTCCCGAGGCAGACATCGGAAAGGTCCGCCAAGGCGCAGTGGCGGAGATCTGCGTGCCTTCGCTTGGGGGACGCCGCTTCACGGGAAGGGTGGCCATTATCGGCGTGGCCGCCGAGCCGGCTTCACGCACTTACACCGTAAAAATCATCGTGCCCAACCCTGGCCCGGTGCTGCTCTCTGGCATGATTACGGAGGCGCTGATTATGGGGCCCGCCAAAGTTCACGCCTTGACCATCCCCGGCGAGGCTATTGTCCCCGATCCCCAGGGCGCGGCCAATGTATTCGTCTATTCTCCGGACCGCAAACGCGTCTATGCAAGGCGGGTGGCAGTTGGCTCGCCGGTGGGAAATGAAGTGGAGATCCGCTCCGGCCTGAACGGTGACGAGCAGATTGTAGTGGCCGGGCAACAAAAAGTTCGGGAAGGCAGCTTGGTTGAGCTCTCCGGAGGTGCGCGATGAACCCGGTCCGCGCTTCACTGCGCTATCCTCAGGTCACAATCGCCCTGACGTTCATGTTGGTTGTTGGCGGCGTTCATGCGCTGCTTCGCATGCCCAGGCGGGAAGATCCTAAGATCCACGTCCGAACCGGAATCGTGGCTGCCTTATATCCCGGGGCATCGGCTACGGAGATCGAGGACCAGGTCACGCGAAAAGTCGAGCAGCGTATCTTCAAGATCGAGGGCGTGCGGCGCGAGAAGACGTACTCCACAAGCGTGAACGGAGCGATGTTCGTCAACCTCAACCTGGAAGATAACATTCAGGACACGGAGAAATTCTGGTCCAAGCTGCGCCTCGATATGGCGGAGCTGAAGAAGACGGATCTTCCGGATGGTGTACTCGGTCCCGTCGTTGACTATGACTTTGGAGACACGGTCGCTGTACTGCTCGCGATCCATAGCAACGGTTACGGCTACCGCGAACTGAAAGACTATGCGGAACGAGTAGAAGCATCGATCCGGCGAATTCGTTCCGTTTCCAAGGTGAAGCGGATCGGCGAACAGAAGGAGGAGATCGAAATTACGAGCTCGCTAGGCCGCTTGTCTCAATACTCAGTGAACCCCGATCAAGTAATGAAGGCGCTGATGGGCCGCAATATGGTTCACTATGCAGGCGCAGTGCCGACCGAGCGCGGCAAACCGCCGATTCAGGCCACCGGCGCATTTCAAGGTGAGGATCAGATCAAGCGCGTAATGATCGATGTCTCGCGAACAGGGCAACCTGTGTACATCGGTGATCTCGCCGACGTCGGTCGCGTCTACAAAGATCCGACCCAATATGCGCGATCGAGGGGCGAACGCGCGATCCTGCTCTCCGTTGAAATGCAGGAAGGTAACAACATTGTGGACTTCGGCAAAGAGCTTCACGCTTCGCTGGATAGCCTGCGCCCGGTGTTGCCGCCCGATCTGAAGATCGATTTCGTTGCGGACCAACCCACAGTGGTCGCCGAGCGCGTAAAAGGCTTTGTCCATGAGTTTGGGATAGCGATCATTTCCGTCATTCTGGTGACCATGGTGCTGCTGCCGTTTCGTGTTGCACTGGTTTCCGCAGTGGCGATTCCGGTTACGATTTCGGCGACCTTCGGCGTGCTCAATGCTTTCGGAATTGAGCTGCACCAGGTATCGATCGCTGCATTGATTGTGGTGCTTGGAATGGTGGTCGACGACGCCATCGTGATCGCGGATAACTACATTGAACTTCTCGATCACGGCGTGGATCGACAGGAGGCTGCATGGCGCAGCGCTACCGAACTTGCCGTTCCCGTGCTTACTGCCACTCTGACGATCATCTGCTCCTTCCTGCCATTTCTGATGCTTTCAGGAGCAACCGGCGAATTCATTCGCGCACTGCCTTTGACCGTGGCGATCGCGCTCGCGACCTCCTTCATTGTGGCTATGTTGCTGACGCCCATGTTGAGCCAGTTCCTGATTCGGCAGGGATTGCATCAATCCGGTGCGGCCGCCAACAAAAGGCGTTCGCCGCTCGAAATCATGCAGCTGATCTACAACCGCGTGATTGCAGTTGCGATGCGATGGAAGACCGCCGCTGTCGCCTTCGGAGTACTCGCTGTAATTGCGGGCGCACTCGTACTGCGCCGCATCCCGGAGAGATTTTTCCCGTTCGCTGAACGCGACCAATTCGTGATCGACCTCTGGCTCCCTGAAGGCTGGAAAGTCGAAGCGACGGATGCCGCGGTGAAGCGCATAGAGGAGGTGCTGCGCCACGAGAAGGAGGTTGTCAACTTCACATCGTTCATTGGATCTAGCGCTCCGCGTTTCTATTACAACGTGAACCCGCAGTTGCCGGACAAGAACTACGCACAGCTGCTGGTCTCGACGGAGTCAGCGGAAGTCACGCCGGGCCTGGTCAGAGCGCTACGCCCTAGGCTAGCGCAGGTAGTCCCGGAAGCCCGTGTTTTTCTCAGCGAGTTGCAGCAGGGTCCAGTCCAGGAGGCGGCCATTGAGGTCCGGCTTACGGGCGATGACGAACGCGTGTTGCGGCATTGGGGCGATCAGGTCTACCAATTGGTTCAGAACACGCCAGGAGCCCTGGATGTACACAGCGACTGGCGCGAGGATGCCTATCGTTTGAAGGTGAATCTGCGCCAGGAGGTGGCCAACCGTCTGGGCTTTACCAACGCCACCATTGGCCAAGAACTTGCCGGCGGCTTCGAGGGGGCGCCGGTCACCACGTATTGGGAAGGCGATCGCGATATTAACGTTGTATTGCGGCTGGAACCAACGCGGCGCCAGACCTTCAACGATGTCAACAACACCTACATGATCTCGCCCGTGACCGGCGCGAGAGTGCCTCTGGATAGCGTTGCAGCAGTTTCTCCCGTATGGGATCCGGGCCGCATTGTTCGCCGTAACGGAGTACGCACCCTGACGATCCGCTCGTGGGCGCAGGGAGGGGTGCTGCCGAGCCAGGTGCTGGATCGCATAAGGCCAGCCATCGCGAAGCTCCCGCTCCCGGCAGGGTATCGCGTGTGGTATGGCGGCGAATTTGAAAACCAGCAGGACACATTTCCTGAAATGGTCAGTGCTCTGTTCATCAGTTCGGTGGCGATCTATCTCATTTTGATGTTCCAGTTCCGCTCCGTGGTCGATCCGCTCATCATCATGGCTGCGATTCCGCTCGGTTTGCTGGGCGCGGCGCTGGGGCTGGCGGTGACACATAATCCTTTCGGATTCACAGGATTTTTGGGAATCGTAAGTCTGGGCGGTGTCGTCGTGCGGAATTCAATCATCCTGGTGGACTATACTCGCTCCCGAATGGAGCAAGGCCTTGGCCTCGAGGAGGCCGCAATAGAAGCCGGTGAGCGCAGACTGCGGCCCATTTTCCTGACCACCATGGCGGCGGCAGTCGGCGTCACGCCGATGATTCTTTCTGGCTCCAGCATGTGGTCACCGCTGGGGAGCGCAATTGCATTTGGATTGGTAGGTTCTATGTTCTTCACACTCGTAGTAATTCCTGTCTTGTACGTAATGATTCACCAGCGCGGATCCCGGCCTGGGCCGATTGCAGCGGCGGTACTGCTGACAATCGCGTGCGGCGCCGCGGCCCATGCACAACCGCGCAAGCTGGCGCTCGATGAAGCTGTATCGCTAGCTACGCAGCACAACTCGGCGGTCAAGATCGCCGGCAACAAAGTCACGCAAATGGATGCGCGCATTCAGGGCGCACGGGCGAGCTATTTCCCGGCTCTGACAAACGATTCGACGTCCGTGCACATAGCCAATCAACAACACATCGAAATCCCGCAGGGTGCCCTCGGTGTGTACCCCCAAGTCGGGCCTATACCAAGTTCGGGAATATCACTGGCTCAGGGCAAGCCCAACTTCGTTTTGAGCACAACGACATTGACCCAGCCGATTACGCAGTTCTTTAAGATCCGCGCGGGAGTGGATGTGAGCCGGGCGGATGCTTCTGTGGCCCGCGCAGACTTGCGCCGCACGGAAAACGATGTCGCTTTCAAAGTGAAAGAGGTGTTCTACGGGATTCTCGCCACCGAGCGCAGGCGCGACGCCGTCGACGCCCAAATTCGTGCCGCTGAACTTCGAATTACTGAGACGCGCAACGCGGTTGAAACGGGCGTGGCGCTGGAGGTGAAGTCGGCGGAAGTGCGCGCTCAGATCGCTCAGGCGAAGCACGTGCACGGTCAACTGCAGGACGCCATAGCCGATATGAAGCTGGAACTGGCGGATCTCTGCGGGTTGCCGTTGGATGGAGGTCTGGAACTCGCACAACCAGACGGCACTGGCTCTGCTGCGTCGCCGGAAACAGAGGCCGCAGTGAGCGCCGCCTTCTCCGAAAATCCAGAGATAGAGGCGGCAAGCCGTCAACTGGAAAAGGCGCGTGCCGCGGTGCGCGCGGCTCGCGCCGAATACATCCCTGAAGTCGGCGTGTTTGCCCAGCAAATCTACCAGAACGGGGCTCCTTTTGCCTCACGAAATAACGGCGCCTTTGGCGTTCACATGACGTGGACGGTGTTTGAGTTCGGCAAGCGCCGTGGGCTCGTATCGGAACGGTCGGCGGAGGTTGCCCAGGCCGAAGAGAATGTGACCCGCTTACGCAACCGGGTTCGGGTCGACGTGGAAAAGGCCGTCCGCAAACTGAATCGTGCAGAAACCGGCCTCGCTTCAGCCAGAGAGTTGGTCGCAGCAACAACCGAAGCCCGCCGTGTGACGAGCGATCAGGTAGAGGCGGGAACGGCGAACCGCTCCGTGCTTCTGGAATCGGAAGCATCAATGTGGAGCGCACAGGCGGATTTATTGCGCACGGAATTCGACCGCAACGTAGCGGCCGCGGAACTGGCGCGGCTTGCGGGGAACCGATGACAAGGCGAGGAAGTTGGCAAATGCAACGGTTTCTTGTGGTTCTTTGTCTCACAGCAAATGCGCGGGCGGCTAGCGAGAAGTCCGACTCGCTCGCTCAGTTTAGCGGCGCGCTGGAACGACTAGCTGCGACGATAGCGCCGGCAGTTGTACAAGTGCAGGTCTCCGGCTGGTGTGGATCGCCACCAGTCGCGGGGGAGGCTTCGGCCATTTTGACATCCTGCAGGGCGGTCGGCTCAGGCGTCGTTGTCGATCCCTCGGGATACATAATCACCAATGCGCATGTGGTGCGAAATGCGCGTAGGATCCGGGTGATGCTGACACCGAAACCGGACCATTCAGCAGCCGCGCTGGCAACAACTGGAAAACAGCAAGCCCTGGACACTGTGGTGGTAGGCGCGAATCGCGAACCGGTGGGGAAACGGCAAATTCTGGATGCGGTCGTTGTGGGCGCAAATCGCGAAACGGATATTGCGCTCCTGAAAATAGAGACCACCGGCCTGCAGGCCATTCCGCTCACAAATAACGGGAGAGGTCCCCGGCAGGGGCAGGTTGTGCTCGCTGTTGGCAGCCCCGAGGGTCTCGACAATACGATGACGATCGGAATTGTCAGCGCAGTTGGCCGCCAGCCGCATCCGAATTTCCCGATGTTATACATCCAGACCGATGCTGCCATTAACCCCGGAAACAGCGGCGGTCCGTTGTTGGATGTTGGGGGTGAACTGATCGGGATTAATACGTTCATGATGGGCGAAAGCGGCCGCAACCAAGGCCTTGGCTTTGCGGTTCCAGCCGGAGTTGTCCGCTATGTCTACGAACAACTGCGAAGTCATGGAGTTGTGCGTCAGAGCCTGGTCGGAGTCTTGGTGCAGACCGTCACACCCGGACTCGCGCAGGGACTCAACCTGAGCCGGGGATATGGTGTCGTGATTCGAGATGTTTTGCCCGGTAGCCCTGCGGATACCATTGGACTCAGGCCACTGGACATCGTCAGCGCTATCGACGGCGCTGCGGTTTCCGCGCTTCCGTACTACACTGCCATGATGTATCTGCACAACCCTTCCGATCCTGTGGCGGTATCGGTTTTGCGAGGCGAGCAGACGATTGAGTTCCAAGTGCCCGCTGTTACGGCAGACGAGGAATACGATCGGGATACTTCTTTTGACCCGCAGGAGAGCCTCATTGCCGAGTTGGGCATCTTCGGCAAGACCGTAAACGCTACGCTGGCGCTGCAGGGCGGGCTGCGTTCTAACGCGGGTATCTACGTAATGGCTACAACCGCCGGTAATGAAGACACCGCCACTGGACTGGCGCCCGGGGATGTGATCGCCTCCTTGAACGGTATGCCGCTTCTCAGCATCCAGGAGTTGCGCGGCGCTATCAATAGCCTTAAGCGCGGCAAGCCGGCGATACTGCAGATCGAGCGAAACGGCCGGTATCTATATATCGAACGGGAATTTGAACATCGGCCGTAGGAGCCTGACCGAAACCGAACGATACCCGAAGGAGAAACAACATGTTTATGTTTTCTTTAGTCGCAGTCCTCTTCTTGCTGCGCTGCAGTATCTTACAAGCGGCTGCTTCTCTTTGGGAATCGCATTTCATCCGTCAATGTCGATCTATGATACAGGATCTCCGGCGTCAATTGCCCATTGCGCAGATGAAGGATTACTAACCCGTCTCGGCATATGACATCGTCGTTTGCCCAAAAAAGTCCGCGCATGCTCGTAAGTGCTTGATGGCGATAAGCTGCTTTTGGCTACCGCGTTGCTATCCGAAGGTTGGAGCTATATCCGTTATGACCATGCCTGTTGAAGCCTCGTCCACTGACATCTACGAGGCAGTTGTCGCACTATCGCGCTCGATCGCCGGCCGTAGTGATCTGGAAAGCCTGTTAGCTGGCGTTGCGGAATCGCTTCGCCGCATCGTCGGGTTAGACTTTGTTGGCATGACTCTGCATGATCGCAGGGGCAACCAAATGCAGGATCATTTTCTACTTGAGCCTGGAAGTTCCATCGCAAATTTAAGTCTGTCCGTCGATCAGGATCCTGCTGGTTGGGTATGGCTCAACCAACAGCCACTTGTAATCCGGTGCCTGGATGATGAGAGCCGCTGGCCGGAGTTTCAGAAGCGCGCCAGTGTGGCTGGTGTGACCGCGGTAACTCTGGTGCCGCTTACGGCAGGTGAAAATCGGCTCGGCGCGTTCGGGTTTGGTTGCCGGGTGCCATATGAACCTAGTCCGGCCGAATTGGCATTCCTGGAGCGGGTTGCAAGCGAATTCGCAGTGGCGGTGGAGGCTTTTCTGGCGAGGCAGGAAGCAGTCAGGGAGCGGGACCGGTTGAGAACACTTTTCGATATCACGAATGCGCTTGTGTCGAAGCTATCCATGGAGGAATTATTCTCCGCCATATCCGGGCAGCTTTCGCGGGTGATCCAGCACGATTTCTCTGTGCTGACGACACTTGACGAAACCGGCGGCTTGGACATTATTGGACCTCATTTCACCGGCTCTCCGCTCTTCTCTGAAGACCAGAGGCATATTGACCCGGAGGGGTTGCCGGCGGCTGAGGCAATTGCCACCGGTAAGCCAGTGATCGTACGCGACGTCGATGTGGAAAGGTATCCGTCCGACAAGTTCCGCCGGTTCGTGGAATTGGGTTACAAGTCCGTCTGCTCGGTTCCCCTGGTGACGAGCAATGGCACGCTCGGGACTCTCGAAGCCGTCAGAACCACTCACGACGCCTGGACAAGTGAAGATGTCGATTTTCTCACGCAGGTGGCGAGACAAGTTGCGATTGCCGTGGAAAACGCTCTGTCGTACCGGGAGTTGAAGGAAATGAAGGAGCGACTCGCCACGGAGAAGCTCTATCTGGAAGAAGAGATACGGCTCGACAATAACATCGGAAACATGATCGGTTCGGGGGCCGCTTTCGATGCTCTTGTGAAGAGTCTTAAGATCGTGGCGCCTACCGATGCGACCGTTCTCATCCTGGGCGAGACGGGCACGGGAAAGGAACTGGTGGCCCGCGCGATTCATGAGTTGAGCAGCAGAGGCAGGGGCAGTTTCGTCAAAGTGAACTGCGCGGCTATCCCCGCCAGCCTGCTTGAGAGTGAACTTTTTGGTCATGAGAAGGGCTCGTTCACTGGAGCAGTAGCGCAGAAGATTGGACGGTTCGAACTGGCGCACCATGGAACACTCTTTCTAGATGAGATCGGCGAAATGCCGCTCGAACTCCAGCCGAAGTTACTTCGCGCCATCCAGGACCAGGAGTTCGAACGGGTGGGCGGCACTCGCACAATCCGGACCGACGTACGGTTCGTCGCCGCGACAAACCGGGACCTCAAGGCCATGGTGGATGACAACACGTTCCGCGCGGACCTGTACTACCGGTTGCATGTGTTTCCGCTGAATGTTCCTGCCCTGCGGGACCGTCGCGAGGACATACCGCTACTTATCCGCTACTTCGTTCAAAAACACGCGCAGCGCTTAGGCCGAAAAATCGATAGCATTCCGACTCAAGCGATGGACGCGCTCATCGACTACAATTGGCCGGGCAATATCCGGGAGTTGCAGAACGTGATCGAACGGTCTGTGATTCTGAGCACCAGGCCAGAACTACAGGTCAGCATGCCGGAATTTGGCGGCAAGCCGTCTGCTGGCTCGAACCATAGCCGAGTCCCGGATGTTTCGGAGGAAGCCGAACGCACGCGAATTCTGCACGCCTTGAAGGAAGCCAAAGGGATAGTCGGGGGCCCAAGCGGCGCGGCTGCGCGGCTCGGCCTTAAGAGGACGACACTTCAATCTCGCATGCAGAAATACAATATCGCCCGCCTGTATAAGTGAGTATCCCCGCGGTTCCGCCGATCAGCATCTCTTCAAAAGACGATAACTCGGCACTTGCCGATGGCAGATGAAGGGCGGCTACAAATCAAGCATCCCTAAACATAGGCGAAACAAGAGACATCCGGATGAAATCGTTTGGCAGCGCACATGCCCTACTCAGGTTACATGGAAAAAGTAAGTCAGTGTCTAATTCTCGCAGCCGGCAATGGCTCTCGCCTGCGTTCCGTTGCTGCTGGCCTTCCCAAGCCACTGGTAAAGTTTTGTGGCGAGCCTATCATTGAGCACGTGATTCGAGGTGTGCAGTCCTGCGGTATCAAGGAGTTTGTCATCGTCGTAGGATACCGCTCCGATTTAATTCGCCGCTGGTTCCAGTCCCGTCAGTTTGATGGAATCTCCGTAACCTTTGTCGAAAACCCTGACTACCACAAGTCGAACGGAGTTTCAGCGTTAAAGGCTCAGAATGAAATCGACGGCAATTTCCTGCTGCTCATGGCCGATCATGTCTTTGATCCGGAAACTGCGAGGGCGCTTATAGAGCAACCGCTTGCTCCTGGAGAAGTCATTCTCGCCGTGGACTCCAAAGTAAATCGCATCTTTGATCTGGATGACGCCACCAAGGTGCTGCGGAACGGCAACTTTATCGTCGATATCGGAAAGAGTCTCGACAGTTATGACTCGCTGGATACCGGCATGTTCCTTTGTAGCAGAGCATTGTTCGCCCGGCTTCATGCAGCCAACAGAAATGGTGACTGCTCGTTATCGGACGGCATGCGCCAGTTAGCGAGCGAGCGGAAACTTCGCGCCTGGCAAATTGGCAATAGCCAATGGCACGACCTTGACACGCCGGACGCGTTACTACATGCGGAACTTACTTTTGACAACCGGTTGATGCGTGAATACGCTGCGGAAAGACTCGTCCATGCCTAGATTCCTGAACAGCACGCCGGTTCGATTAGCCTTGGCCCTTCTGGGAATCACGCTTTTCGCGATCCTGGTGTACCGGGCTGGGGCAGCAGATTTGCTGGAGAACATCCGCACACTGGGGCGGGGACTGATTTTGATTATTGCGCTCGGCGGCGTTGCCCATATCGTCAAGACCGCGGCCTGGCGCATTACGTTGCTGGACGAAAAGCGGCATGTGCCATTTGCGCGGCTATTCGGCCTTCGTCTGGCTTCGGAAGCTGCCGGACTGTTGGGCTTGGTAGGACAGGCGTTTGGAGAATCGCTCCGTGTTTCATTTCTTGGGTCGAAAATACCTGTAGCCAGCCGCATCGCGTCAGTGGCGTTGGATCGGGCATTCTTTATCGTCAGCACGACAACTGTCACCATTGCCGGTCTCATAGCATTACTGGTCAGTGTTCCAATGCCTCGCAAGTTGGCCGTTTGCGCCGGGTTGTTTGCTTGTGTGCTCTTAACAGGAATCATTCTCGCGGCAGTTGCTGTCCGGAACCGATGGGGCGTGTTGTCGGGCACTACAAAGGCATTGGGGAGACTTCCATTCCTCGGCCAATGGCTCAAGCCGGGCACCATTGTTCAGTCCGTTGAGCACGAGTTGCTCGAGTTCTGGCACGGGTTGCCCGGAATGTTCTGCTTGAGCTTGAGCCTCAACATTCTTTGCCAGTTCCTGGCCATTCTGGAGCTCTATCTCGCTTTGGATCTTATGGGCTTTCATGTCGGCCTTGCCGCCGCCCTTGCAGCAGAAGCGTTGACCAAATTGACCAATACGTTGGGTGCGCTGACGCCCGGAAATGTCGGCCTGTACGAAGGAGGAAATATGTTGATTGCGAAGTTGTTCGGGATAAGTGGCGCCGCCGGTTTGGCGGTTGCTCTTTCGCGCCGATGCCGGGCTATTTTCTGGGCGATTGTTGGAGGTCTCTGGTTCGTACTTTCGAAACGCAATCGAACCCGCATCGCCAGCAATGATACAACGCCTGTAAGTACCTCTCACGGACCAGTGGCCGTCATATTAGCCAGCTATGAAAACCCTCATCCACAGGCCGGATCGCCGCTTACTCTTGTTCACGGGCTTCCTGTACTGCTTCGTGCGATCCTGCGGGCAAGAAAGGCCGGCGCCTCCCGGATCTTGGTCGCATCCGATGTTGTTTCGGCTTCCTGGCAGAAACACTCACTGATGAGCACAGGGCGCATTCCAGGCGGCGTCGAATTTGTTGAACTTGGGCCAGGAGAATCCGCAATCTCTTCCCTCTTCAGCAGGCTCGCAGATCAAGAACAAGGCCGCTTAGTGATCATCGACGGCGGCTGTATCTATCACCCTTGTTTGTATCGATTGCTTGCAGAGTGGAAGGGCGATAAGGATGCATTGACCGTTACGTGCTGCGGCGAGCCTGTGGGAATCTATGCTCTTTCGGCGGAACTAACTGCCGAACTGGGCAGGCAAGTTCCACCCGAAATCGTCGACCACAGTGAATTGCATCGGGCGCTCACTACAAGGTTTTCCTTTGAATGCATAGAAATTGAGCCAGACAAGTGGCACCGCGTCCTGCCTCAAGACCAGGAGACGGCCGAGCAGAAGCTGGATCGCTGGGTGATCAAAGACACAGATGGAGTCTTCGCCAGATTGAACCGGAAGGTTTCTATACCCATTAGCCATCAACTCATCAAGTTTCCAGTCACGCCCAACATGGTAAGCATATTCACGCTGGGAGTAAGTGTCCTTGCGGGTCTATTCTATACGTGCGGGGATTATTGGAACATGTTACTGGCCGCGGCCCTGTCGTTGTTCGCCAGCATACTCGATGGATCGGACGGCGAAGTAGCTCGGTTCAAGCTGTTGGAATCCGATTTTGGTTGTTGGTTGGAGACAATTTGCGATTATCTGTACTATCTGCTGATTTACGGAGGAATGGCAATTGGACTGGCGAGGAGTTCCGGAGATACAGTCTATCTGCACCTGTGTGGTTTGTTCTTTTTCGGCGCAATCGCAACTTTCATCATTGCCCTCATACAGCGTCAACGTCTAACTAATGGCCACCCTGAGCAGTTACTGGAAATCTGGCAGAAGAAGGCGGAAAACCGGCCGACGAACCTTTTGCTGTACATCGGCAGGCGCCTGGAATTCCTGATCAGACGCTGCTTTCTACCATATGCCCTACTGGTTTTTGCGGCCTTTAATATTACTCATGTTGCATTCTTTCTATCTGTCGTGGGTGTGAATGCTGCTTGGGTAATATCGCTTTATTCACTGCTCTCTTTTACCCCCGTCAAGGCGCCACAGCGATTAGGCACTCGTCCTGCCGGGCAGGTGCCGAAGATGCCTGAAGCCAGGGTCGGCATCTGACGGCGGTTCTAGGCACGGATAGTAAGGAAACCACGTAAGTGTCGAAGAATGAGCTTAAAGTTATCAGCGTTGAGTTGGAAGCGCAGTTGCACTATCGATTGCAAGCACCTAACGAAAGCCGCCGACAGAAAAGGCCTAGGATTGGAGCGCAGTTTGAGGACTTATGAACACAAGATTCGTTTTAACAATGTACATTCTGGGATTGACGGTGTCGTCTGCTGTACTTCAAGCGCAACCACGTGAGCTCGACGGTATTCGCGGAACTGTCTTCACTGTCGACTCTAACGGGGCGAAGTCTTTCGTGGCAGGGGCGCTCGTCACTCTTTCGGGTGCATCCTTGTCCACGGAGACCAGCTCGACTGAAACCGGCACGTATAGCTTTGCGCCTGTTCCGCCGGGTATCTACCGGATCGATGTAACGTCCACGGGTCTGAGTGGCTCAAAAACGGTGACATTGGATTCAGGCTCGGCGTTTGAGATTTCGATAGAGTTGGCGGTCAACGCAGTGAAGGCATCGGTCACAGTGACGGCGGAGGCTGAGCCGCCGGTCATGGTACAACCTGTAAATCAGGCTGTCATCGATAAAGCGACCATAGCCAACGCCCCGAACAGGAACGATCATGTCGATGCCCTGCTACCGCTCATTCCGGGAGTTGTCCGCGGACCGGATGGCTTGATCAACATGAAGGGTGCCCGCGCCTCGCAAGGCGGATCCCTGGTCAACAACGAAAATGCGACCGATCCAGTAACCGGGAACGCGTCGGTAAATTTACCCATTGACGTCGTGGACTCCGTAAAAGTGATTGCCAATCCGTACGATCCGGAGTATGGCAGGCTCACCGGCGCTATAGCTAGCGTGGAAACGATTACGGGGAGAATGAATTCGTTCCATGTTACTGCGCAAAATCTATTGGTCAGGCCTCGTAAGCGCGATAACGACTTTGTTGGTATTGAATCGGCGACTCCGCGCATCACCGTTACCGGCCCCATCATAAAGGACAGGATTGCCTTTACCCAGTCGTTCGAATACCGCTTTGTACGAACACCGGTATCCAGCCTGCCGCAACTACAGCGCGACATAAAATATGAAGGATTCAACTCGTTCAGCCAGCTTGACGCTATCCTCAATCCGTCTCAATCCCTTACGGCATCGTTCGCACTCTATCCGCACAAGATCAATTATCTGGGGCTGAATACATTTAGTCCTCAACCTTCTACTCCGGACTTTCATCAACGCGGATACATGGGGACAATACAGCATCGTTACGTGTCGGGCTCCGGCTCGCTGCTTGTTTCACAAATAAGTTATCAGCAGTTTGACGCCGACTTGACACCGAATAGTACTGACCCTTACCAGCTGCTTATCGAAACTACCCGTGGCGGCTTCTTTAACCAGCAAAGGCGAGGCGTTAATCGCGTCGAATGGCAAGAGACCTACCGGTACAATGTCAATAATCTTCTAGGCACACATGAATTCAAAGCGGGCATTGATTTCGCGCATAGCAGCTACGACGGAGTAATCCGGTCCAACCTGGTAAGCATTCTTGGAGCTTCTAACATTCCAGTCGAGCAGATCGTGTTTGGGCAAGAGTCCCGCTTTTCTGTGAAACAGAATGAGATCGCCTGGTTCCTTGCCGATAGTTGGCGGCCCTTCTCGCGCTTGACGATGGATCTGGGACTAAGATTCGATCGAGACTCCGTGACGGATTCGATCAAGACCGCGCCGCGCGCCGGATTCGCCCTCATGCTTACAAGCGACGCCAAGACACTGCTCAAGGGTGGCGCGGGTCTTTTCTATGATCGTGTCCCCCTCAATATTGTGTCGTTTCCATTTCTCCCAGCGAGGAGCGTTGAGTATCTCGGCGCTGATGGAGAGATCCGTTCTCTTGTGAATTATCGCAATCAAATAACTGGCGGACTGCGGAATCCACGCAGCGTGGGATGGAATTTCGAACTTGACAGGCAGGTGTCGCCGTCGCTATTGCTTAAACTGGGATTCCTTGAGCGCAACACGAGCCGCGATTTTATGGTGACAGCGGAAGCACAGCCGGGCATCTTGTCAGTTTCAAACCAGGCCCGCAGTTTCTACCGCGAATTACAGCTTACCGGGTCATACAGGATCCCGCGCGGCATGCTGAACGTTTCCTATGTCCGTTCGAACGCCCACGGAAATCTGAACGACTTCAACCAGTTTTTCGGCAACAACCCAGTCGCCGTCATTCAGCCCGATGCAACCGGCAGGCTGGCTTTTGACGCTCCGAACCGGTTTCTCGCGTGGGGACAATGGAGGGCTCCATTCAAGCTAACGATCCTGCCGGTTCTGGACGTGCACACCGGCTTTCCATACTCCAAGATTGACCAGTCGCGCGCCTTCGTTGGTCCACGAAACCTGATGCAATTTCCGCGATTTACTTCAGTCGATATGCAAGTGACAAGGCCGATCTCGATCCGGCTCCCGCATGAAAAGCTGAAGGCGCGCATCGGGTTCAGTGTTTTCAATCTACTGAATCACTTCAACCCGCGCGACGTGCAGAATGACATCGACAGTGACCGCTTTGGGGCGATGTTCAACGGTGTTGGCCGGACCTTCCGCGGAAAATTAGTCTTCGAGTTCTAAACAATGATACTTCTACTTTCACTAATCCCACTGACGGCGGCCTTCGCCGATTCCGTGCAGCCGTTGCCCGCAGCCGATGAGGTTGTCGCCAGAATGGTCGCGCGAGACAATGAAAGACAGTCGGGCTTGCACTCCTATTCGGGCGTCCGGCGCTATGTTCTGGAGAACAAGCGTCACGGCAAGCGGGCTGAAATGCTTGTCCAACTTACTTGCGAACTGGACGGGTCGAAACAATTCAAGACCATCTCTGAAAGTGGCTGGGGCGGGGCGCGCAAGCATGTTTTCACAAGGCTTCTTGAAGCGGAAACCGAAGCCTCCAAGCCCGACGTGCGCGACCGGTCGCGCGTTCTGCCTGAAAACTATACATTCGAAATGGTGGGCATTCGCGCAGTTGGCGATCGTCCAGCATACGAAATCAAAGTCATGCCGAAATCGAGTAATCAATACCTGATGCGTGGCAGCATCTGGATCGATACTGAGGAATATGCCATTGTCCGCATGGAAGGCGAACCGGCCAGGAACCCCTCCTTCTGGACCAAGAGTGTTCACTTCGTCCGCACTTATGGGAAACAAGGCCCGTTCTGGCTTCCCACCTCCAATCGTTCCGTCACGAATGTACGAATGTTCGGCAACACAGAAGTGGATATCGACTATTTCGATTACACGCTGCCGCCAATGAAACTCTCTGCGAATACAAAACCTGCGCGAAATGAATGAGCTTCTGACCGGCAACTTCGGCTCATCCTGGACTGGACCTCGTCCGGCGAGGGCATTACGCATCGTCAATTGGAATATTGAACGCGGACTTCGGTTGCGCGACATTACTGATTTCCTGGCGTCTCAGAATGCCGATCTCCTCACCCTGCAGGAGGTGGATCTAAACGCGCGGCGGACCCGTCGTCTGAACATAGCGGAGGAGATCGCGCGACGGCTCGAAATGAACTATGTCTTCGGGCGTGAATTTGAGGAATTGACTCAGGGCTCGCGCACATCCCCGGCCTTTCACGGTCAGGCAACTCTCTCACGATGGCCCATCAGAAGTCCGCGGCTCCTCCGATTCCATCATCAATCGGACTTCTGGCGTCCGCGATGGTTTGTTCCGCGCAGCAGCCTGTTTCAGGAGCGGATAGGTGGACGAATTGCGTTGGTGACTCAGATTGAGGTCGCCGGAAACCGGTTCACCGTGTACAACCTCCACCTTGAGAGTCGGGGCGATCATCGCCTCAAGCTTGCTCAATTCGACGAGGTGTTGCAGGATGCAGAGTTGTGCACCAGCAAATCCGCCGTGCTTATCGCAGGCGACCTGAATTTCGATGCGACGAAAGTCTTTCAAGATAACGCGCGCCGCCATTATGGCTTTCGATCTGCTCTCGACGTTGCACGTCCAATGACGACCCCACCGCATGGCTTGTTCGGTCGAGGCGAATGTATCGACTGGGCCTTTGTATCGGGGCCTATCAAGGCGGTACAGGGGCGTGTTCACGACAATGTCACCGCTTCGGACCATTACCCTCTGTCGTTCACGCTCAAGATCTTGTAGGGCCCGGCAGCGCGTGTATGCGTCTCGGCTTCAAAACAAGCTTCCTCAACGTCATCGGCCTTCATCAGTGGGGCCGCGTCACCCGCCATAAAATCCAAATCATCATTGCCCAAGGCATTGCTGTGATCACCAGGTAAAACAGGCGCAACAGCCAACTTCTGGGGCCTGCAAGTGGCCGGCTTTTGATGAGCGTTATCATGCCAAGCAATGTTGCACGTCGAAAACCACAAGTAGCCTGATTCTCGCCCTCCACGTTTCGTTAGTTCAACCGGCATTCTGCGGAAAGTTAGGCCTGCCCGGCGGAAGCCCACGCTAATGACAACAGCGGCTGGTGCCGATGGCTAATGCCGAACTTGCATCGGCACACTCCGCTCCGATTGCCCACTTCACCGATAGAAATGCGCTAACTAAAGGCTTTCTTAATATACTTCTCGATGCCTCGCATTGGTCCGCGGCTTGCATTCTTCCAAGCAGTAACTAATTTTTCTTTGGAAGGCTAGAATGAACGTTAAACGCTGGTTCGATCCCGGATTTTCGATTTTCGCGCGATGCTGCGCAATGATTCTGCTTGTGGCGCTGGTGCTGCCGCAACCGGTCACAGCCATGGACGATAGCCCCCGCGCCACTGCCGCGGCTTCGCCAACAGGCGAGCTTCACGGCGCCGTCACACGTGCCGACCAGGCTGGCCTGGCAACATCTCTGGCCGGCATTCCACTGAAGTTAATCGATCTGCCGGACAAAACGGCGGCGCGCTCAACAATAGCTGACGAAAACGGCCGCTACCGGTTCGGCGATTTGTCGGCAGGGTCGTATTCGCTGGAGGCCGATCTGCAGGGCTTCAAACCCTATGCGGTGAAAATTGAAATCAAAGATTCAGAATCCCGTTCACAAGACATATTACTGGAGCTGGCTGCAGTCAGCTCCAGCGTGGAGGTTCAGGCGGAGGCGGCATCCGTCACTGAGCACACGATCAAGCCGGCCACCACACTTACGGAGCGCGAAATACCTGCGCTGCCAATGGAACAGCAACTGTACACCGAGGCAATCCGTTTCTCTCCGGGCGTCGTTCGAGCGATGGATGGCAAGCTCAACATCAAGGGGCAAGCGGAGAACCAGGGAATGCTCCTGGTAGATTCGGCCCGTATGGTAGATCCGGTTACCGGGGGCTTCTCCGTCGGGGTCCCCCTTGCCGCGGTCGAAACGTTGAACGTTTATGAAACTCCTTACAATGCCCAGTACGGGGGCTTTTCTGGCGGACTAACAACTATTGAGACCAAAACGCCTCCCGCCGAGTGGCAGTTCGCACTGCTGGACTTCGTGCCAGGATTGCGGATTAAAAGCGGTCGCATCGCCGGAATTTCTTCAGAAACACCCCGCGTGTTCCTAGGCGGTCCGCTGATCAAAAACAAGCTCACTATCTCGGAAGCCTTCGACTATACGATTAGGAATCGTACCGTACGCGGACTCCCCTGGCCGTCAGACCAGACCAAACTACGCGGATTTAGCTCATTTACCAACCTGCAGGCAATCCTCTCTCCGAAACACCTACTCTCTGGCAGCATTGCTGTGTTCTCGCAACGCACGGAATTCGCGGACATCAATTCGCTTATGCCGCAGAGTGCGTCTTCCAATTTAGGATCAAAAGGTGCGTTCGCAACAGCTACCGACACCTCCCAATTCGGCTTCGGAGTGCTCACTACTACCTTCCGCTATACACGTTTCAAGAGCAACGCCTACGGACAAGGTGATCTGTCGATGAGCATCACGCCTGAAGGCATGGGGGGTAATGCGTTCAATTCGTGGAACAGGACTGCGAACCAATACGAGGCGCTGCCCATACTGCAACTGGTCCGTAAGCGCTGGCTCGGCAGTCACGATATGAAGCTCGGCGCCGATGTTGTGCACCGCGACTACGACGGGGCAAGCTCGTCGCGCCCGGTGTCTATCCTGCGCGAGGACCGCACGCTTGCCGAAAGAATCAACTTCCTTCCGGCATCTCGCTTATCCGGAAACGACTCAGAGTTTTCGGAATTTGCGCAGGACCATTGGGCACTCAATGACCGGCTTGCCGTTGATCTTGGGCTCCGCGTTGCCACGCAGACGCTGGGCCGGTCCGTCGCGGCCGCGCCTCGTTTCGGGCTGGTCTATGCGCTTGACAAGAGTCAAAAAACCGTGTTGCGCACCGGAGGCGGCCTGTTCTACGATCGTGTCCCGCTGTTGGCCTCAACCTTCACCAGTAGTCCCACCCGCGTTGTCAGCCAGTATGACAGCGCAGGCTTGCCGCTCGGCCCAGCAGTTGCCTATCCGAATGTCTATCTCATCACCGGCGGTCAAGGTGAACTGGTGCGCTCCAACCACCTTGACTCGAGCCCTCGCGACGTGACCTGGAACCTCGAAGTGAGCCGCGAAATTCGACCGGATCTGAACCTTCGATTCAGTTATCTGCAGAGCGCGACTAGCGACCTCTACATCGCCGCGCCCTGGTCCCTTGGCGCCGCCGGCCAGCCCGTGCTCGGCTTGAGCCACACGGGAAACTCGCACTATCGCGAGTTTCAGGCAGCGGCATACTACAAGGTTAGAAAACTCGGCGACTTCAGAGCCGCCTATCTGCGGACCAAGGCGACCGGCAGTTTGAATACACTGGCAAGCGTCTTCGTTCCTTTCGAACAGCCCACTATCCGGCCGAATGTTAACGGATATTTGCCGGCGGATCTCCCCAACCGATTGCTCGGCTCGGGCATTTTTCACCTACCGTGGAACTTGACGGTCAGCCCTGTGATCGATCTCCACACTGGTTTCCGGTATTCCAACATCGACGTGCTACAGAACTATGTCGGCCAGCCGAACAGCCAACGTTTTCCAACGTACTTTTCGCTCGACCTGAAGGTCTACCGCGATTTCCATTTGCCCTCATTCATGGGCCGCTTGAGAGACCGCCATTTTCGCATTGGCCTCTACTCTCTGAATGCCACAAATCACTCGAACCCGCATGACGTGTATAACAACGTCACGTCGCCTGTTTTTGGACACTTGGTGGGCTACTATCACCGCACGAACGGCTTCCTCATTGACCTCAACAAATGACACAACAACGGCTGGCGAAGGCAATGGCGGAAGCGACGCAAATGCCGGATAGTGACTTTGACACCGCCAAGGTCACCCGGTTAGCTTACCAATACGGGTCGGAGCGCGGAGCACCGATTGACATCCCAAAGGTTGACTGGGTGCGCGCCGAAGAGGATATCCGCCTACGACGGAAGAGCCACAAACGAAGGGCCTGCACCGGTTAGAACCGGCTGCATTACGCCGGCGTGCAAGCGACAGGCATTTCATTTGGAATCAGGCGCGCAGGTTACTTGGATCACAAACCCAACGGTATGAGGAAAGACATGAAAACATTGCTGCAGAAACCGAATCGAGTGCTGGCGGCGTGTCAGCCGATATTCCATGTGGCACTCACCAGGATATGGCCTGATTTCAAGTGGCATTTGCATCATGTTGCGACGGTCGGCCAGGCGATCGCATTTACCAACCTGATTGACACCGCAGTCGTAGTCTGCGAACGGGAATTGCCAGACGGCGGCTGGAAGGTCTTATTAGACTCCTTCCACCGCCTTCCCAAGCCTCCAAAATTGATTGTCACCTCACGAATAACCGATGACGCCCTCTGGGCGGAGGTATTAAACCTGGGAGGCTATGACGTTCTGGCGCAGCCGTTCTGTCCGGAGGAGGTGTTTCAAGTAATCTCCCGGGCTTGCTGCCGGCCGAGAGATGACAGAACTCAAACCAACACTGCACTGGTGGAATCTTCCAGCTTAATAAAAGGAGTTTATGAAAATGATGATTGTTAAAGAGACGGAGCAGCGATCCAGCGACTCATTGAGTGCTTATGGAATCGCACGTTCAACCATTACTGGATTCCCCCTCAGTCCGTCAGAATTGGAAAAGACCGACGCTTATTGGCGAGCATGCAACTACCTGGCGCTCGGCATGATCTATCTGCAGGACAATCCCTTGTTGAGGGAGCCGCTTAGACCCGAGCACATAAAGAACCGGCTTCTGGGCCATTGGGGATCGAGCCCAGGACTGGCCTTCAGCTATATTCATCTTAACCGCGTAATAAAACAGTTCGACCTCGACATGATTTTCATGGCCGGCCCAGGACATGGTGCGCCGGGGGTTTTAGCCCCGGGTTACCTTGAGGGCACGTATTCGGAGGTCTATCCGGAAAAGAGCGAGGACGAGAGAGGACTGCGCGAATTCTTCAAGCAGTTCTCATTTCCCGGCGGAATCGGGAGTCACTGCACGCCGGAAACGCCGGGCTCGATACATGAAGGCGGTGAGTTGGGCTACGTGCTGTCGCACGCTTGTGGGGCCGCATTCGACAATCCGGATTTGATCGTCGCCGCCGTGGTAGGCGATGGCGAAGCGGAAACCGGTCCGCTGGCAACATCGTGGCACGTTAGCAAGTTCCTCAATCCTATCCGGGACGGCGCAGTCTTGCCAATACTCCACCTGAACGGGTACAAGATAAATAACCCTACTCTTCTGGCCCGCATTACTCACGAGGAGTTGGAGGACCTTCTGCGCGGCTACGGCTGGACGCCTTATTTCGTCGAAGGTTCCGATCCCGACAGTATGCACCAGGCAATGGCGGCGACAGTCGAGCACTGTGTGAAAGAGATCAGAGAAGTGCAAGGCGAATGCCGTGAGACTGAGGTGGCGCGCAGGCCGCGCTGGCCGATGATCGTTTTGCGCTCCCCCAAGGGTTGGGGCGCGCCATTTGAGGTCGGCGGCCATAGGGTCGAGGGCTCCTGGCGGGCGCACCAGGTACCGTTGACGGAAGTCAAGAAAGATGCCGGGCAATTGCAGATTCTCGAAAAGTGGATGCGCGCGCAGAAACCCGAGGAACTGTTCGATCGGGATGGCAAGCTGATCCCCGAACTGAAGGAACTCGCGCCTGTGGGCCAGCGCCGGATGAGCGCCAATCCGCACGCCAACGGTGGAGTCCTCAAGAAAGCTCTGCGTCTGCCGCCCTTCAACGACTACGCCGTCAAGGTTGATCAGCCCGGAATTATCGAGGCCGAGAACGTCCCCCCGTTGGGCGCGTTCCTACGAGACGTGATGAAGCTCAACATGACCAACTTCCGTGTGTTCGGGCCCGACGAAAACACCTCCAACAAACTCCATGCAATCTACCAGGCGGCCAAGAAATTCTGGATTGCGGAGTCTTTCCCGGAAGACCAGGACGGCACCGAACTGGCGCCCGATGGCCGCGTCGTCGAAATGCTCAGCGAGCACACTATGGAGGGCATGCTGGAAGGCTACCTGTTAAGCGGGAGAAACGGCTTCATCTCTTCGTACGAAGCGTTTGTACACGTGATCGACTCCATGTTCAACCAGCATGCCAAATGGTTGTCCATCTGCAACCAGCTTTCCTGGCGGCGCGACATCGCATCGCTGAACCTGCTAATCACATCCACGGTCTGGCGCCAGGACCACAACGGGTTCACGCATCAGGACCCCGGGTTCCTCGACGTTGTGCTTAACAAGAGCGCGGAGGTTACTCGCATCTATCTTCCGCCAGATGTGAATTGCCTCCTGTCGGTGGCGGACCATTGCCTGAGAAGTGAGAACTACATCAACGTCATCGTTTCCGATAAGCAACTCCATCTGCAGTATCTCAATACGGAAGCGGCGATCGAACACTGCACCAAAGGCATTGGGATTTGGGACTGGGCGAGTACCGATCAAGGCTTCGAACCCGACGTTGTTTTCGCTGCGGCCGGCGACATTCCCACGCAGGAAGCATTGGCAGCGACGGCTTTATTGCGCGAGGAGTTTCCTGACATCAAAATCCGGTTCATTAACGTCGTCGACCTATTCAAACTCCAACCCAGTTCGGAGCATCCGCATGGACTTTCCGACAAGGACTTCGACTCGTTGTTCACTACGGATAAACCGATCATCTTCAATTTCCACGGCTACCCTTGGCTGATTCACCGGTTGACCTATCGGCACACCAACCACAAGAACCTGCACGTGCGCGGCTATAAGGAAAAGGGGAACATCAATACGCCCATGGAACTCGCCATCAACAACGAAACGGATCGCTTCAGTCTTGCGATTGACGCGATCGACCGCGTTCCCAAACTTCAAGCCATTGGCGCGCATGCAAAAGAAAAGTTCCGCAACCGGCAGATCGCTTGCCGACAATACGCCTACCAGCATGGCGTCGACTCCCAAGAGATCACGGGGTGGCGTTGGCCGCAAATAGGTTGAAAGCCTGCCCGGCGTGGCGGCGCACTTTTGCGTGCGGCGTCCCGACTAGTCGGGACGCCTTATTGTATGCCACGCTGGACCTCGACACGAATATCGAGCGCGCAAAACCCAAATCGGAACTCACGTCAATCTAAACTGGGTATGATAAATCCATTCGATTCTCCAGCCTCCCTGCTATAGATGTTCTTCGATTGCAACTTCTCTGGAGCATGTACCGCCTCGCAATCTCTTCCCTGAGTCCTGCGCAAGCGATGGCGTTAATTTCCGAATCAACCTGATCATAGTCCCTTCATGTGATGTCCATAACTCGGTTAAATCAAAGGACGACGAATTCCTGATGGCGAGCCTCGCCGGGATTATTGGCTACAACTCCATGGGGTTTTTGCACAAGCTGGGGAAAGTGGATAGAGCAATTCTCGCTAGCTCCAACCGCCTTCTGGATCAGGTACTTTTAGGGGAGGACCACATCTACCATGTCGAGGTTTCCGAAAACAAATTCAATGATGTCATTTTGGGGACGCCCGACGTCGCTCGCCTAAGGAATTGTTTCGAATACATTGCGTTTGGCCAGCACCGACACCACTTAAAACAAAATTTTTACGGAACCTTAAAGCTGTTATTGGCCTACCTGTTTCACAAAAACCACAATCAACGGATGTGGGTCGAACTCATTCGCGATCGTACAGAGCTTGACCTTGTGGGAAAGCCACGCTTTGGTTCCAATCCACAGGAAACCAGAACACCAGCCGCGAGATCGAAGGATAGAGTATGCTGGCGATGCTTGTAGGCCACCCAAATAGTCACCGCCTGAGAGTCTTGCGCAGCATTGAAATCGGACCAAACCAATAATAGACGAGAAGCTCATCGTTACTGTGGGCCGGTCCGCGCCATCGTTACCGGCAGTTCCTCCTTCATCGACTTAAGCAAGCGATCAGCTGCAGTCCGGGCGGCTACCGACAGGCTGCTGACGACACCGCCGATGTTTCGCTTCTCAACCGCTATCGTTTCCGATGCCGTGTGACTCCAGACAACAGATCTCGTTCGAGTATCCAGCAGTTGCGCCGAGATAGTGCAAATGGCGTGAACGTCTCGGCCTTCGTCCACTTCTTCTAATCGCTGAATATTGCCGCTCAGGACATACGCCGTCTCCGAATCACGTTCGTGCAGCGTTACACTCTTGAAAAGCGATTGAGCCCGAAGTCCATTCTCCAAGTATTGCGTTACTGCCTGGCGGGGACTCATCGCCCAGCGATGGAATTCGTAGAATGCAGCCTCATCCGGACTTGTTCGATACACGATACGGCCTTCGCATATGTACTCCAGACATCCGAATTCGTGAATTGCAAGCGGACCTAGAGTGCCCTCGGGCGACGCGGCCTGAGGGGTCGGGGGCTGTAAGTTGAGGATATAGGTTTTGGGGTAACGAACGCCTTCACAACTGGAGAGCACGAGAACACCCATTAACGAGACTGCCAGATTTTTCATTTTGGTACCCTCCGGTCCCCGGGCTGCTTGGTTCGAATAAGGCTCCATGGACGCTGCTTCAGCGACTCGCTCATAACGCGGACGTTCTCCGATGTGGAACGCAGATTGCGAACGGTTTCACCAATGTCGGCTTGATTTGAGCTCACCACATTCTGAACGTCTTTCAGCACGGACTGCGCTGCCTGAAGCGTGTTTCCTAATTCCGTGAGGTCCTTGGTGAGCGGCTCACGAATCGCATTCACGGTTTTGTCGACGTTGGCAACGGTCTGGTCCACGTGGTTAACAACCGGTTCGACGGAACCGACCACTTTGTCCGCATGTTTCGCCAACTCCGAAATCTGTTCTGTAATTTGCGCGAGCTTGGGAGACTCTCGTTCCAGCATCGTGTCGACGTTTCCTAATATCCGTCCGATTCTCTGCTGATTCTGCGCACCGCTGATTTGGTTCAGATTCGCGAAAAGAGTCCGTGCGTCGCCTGACAGGGCTGGGATCTCCCTACGGAGTTCGGCTACCAGTGCATCTGCCGACTCCGCAAGCTTGGCAACGCGCCCTTCGATCTCTTCCAAGCTGAGAGATTCCTCGGACGGGACCACCTCACCCGCAATCAGGCGGCGGGCCTCATTGCTGCCAGTGGCGATGGTGAGCGCCGGAGTAGTCATCAGGCTGATGCTACCCACACGTGCCGTCGACTTCTGGTTCACTGGAGTCCCGGATTTCACCGCAAATACAATCTCGATTCGGGTAGGATCTTCCGACCATGGCCGCACAGCAGTTACCTGGCCCACTTTGATTCCACCGAAGAGCACTGCCGCTCCAGGGGCGAGCCCCATAAGCGTTTACTTAAGGAGGAACCGTTTTCGCTTTCGTTTGGATTCGGCAAGACTTTTCGCGATCTCCGGCCAATTCGAGAGTGTGTGTTCGACAGGCCGAGCTGCTTTTCTTCAGCATGGGAGATGCTGTTGCGCCACATCCGCAGGTAGAAGCGCATGTGCCCCTGCGGCTGAAGCGCCTGCTTTGCCGCCTTGACATACGCATTGGCAGT
>CAIRSA010000179.1 GCA_903881085.1 uncultured Acidobacteriia bacterium | reverse complement strand
TACCTTTGCACCGGCGACAAAGCGCTGCTCAAAGTTGCGCTGGCCGCCACGCTGGCGGGCTTTGCCCGGTTCGAGGAGGAAGAATTCGACCCGGAGAAGAATCTGTTTCGCGGCGCCTCCATTTTTTGCGACGGCATTTCCGGCTACCCCGATTTCTGGGTAAAGGACACGGCGGGCGTCGGGCACATTCGCAAATGGCCCGACCACCATCCCGTTAATAAAGTCGCCAAGGGGCAAGGGCTACCCATGTTCACCCTCTCCACCAATTGCATCAACTACCAGGCCTACCTGGTTGCCGCGCGAATGCAACGCGAACTCGGTCTGCCCGTGGATGCGGCCCTTCCGGCGAAGGCCGCGCGCCTCAAGGACGCGATTAACCGCCACTTCTGGAGGGAGGACGCCGGACTCTACCGCTACATCGTCGACCCCTTTGGTGGCAGCGATCAACAGGAAGGCTTCGGCCATGCGTTTGCTGTTCTGTTCGGCATCGCCAACCCGGGACAGGCGAGGCGCATCTTCGACAACCTTCATGTCACGCCCCAAGGCGTCCCCATCAACTGGCCTGTGTATCCGAGATACGCGGCAGGCGACGGGATGGCCTTCGGCAATCACAACGCCACGATCTGGCCTCCTGTGAGCGGAGTTTGGGCGGAGACCGCCGCACGCAACGGGAGAGTGAAGCTGTTCGGGTTGGAGTTAAAACAGTCCGCCGACCGCGCCTGCCGCGACAACCAGTTCGCGGAGATCTATCATCCGCTGACGGGCCAGATCTACGGCGGCATCCAGGAGGGACGGACGATGCGCTGCGGCGTCACCATGCGCGCTTTTGTCGCTGCGCGACTGGGAGGCGCCGGCGAGGCCACGCCGGAGGCTTTCGCGAAGTTGTTTCCGGAGACGGAAGGTAAGAAAGGAGTGAATCTGTGGCAGGCCTGCGGGCGAAACACATTTGCGTCCACTGCCTACCTGCGAATGGTCCTGCACGGGCTCTGCGGCTTGCGGCTCGATGCCGGAGGCGTCTCGTTCAGCCCAACGGTTCCAGATGGCATTGGGCCAGTGTCGCTCTATAATCTGCCATACCGCCAGACTGTTCTCCAAATTCGCATCACTGGAGCGGGACGGTCCGTAAAGAAAATGACGATCAATGGAATAGAAGCAAAGACCGTGCCCACAACAGCCGCGGGCGAGCAGCAGGTGGCCATCGAGATGGCTCCGTAGCCTGCTCCGGCGAATGGCTTACCATCCGGACGTTTCTGAGAATCGAGGTTTTATGAAGCTTGCCAGAAGAGACATTTTAAGAATCGCAATCGCCGCAGGTGCGGCACCACCGCAGTTCCTGCAAGGGCAGCCCGCAATGGACTGGCGCAACATCAAGAACGGCTCGCTCATCCCTCGCGAAGGGTACAGCGATCAGCCATACGTCGTCATCACGCGCGATGGCAACTGGCTCTGCGTGCTTACCACGGGCAAGGGCATTGAAGGCGAACCCGGACAGCACATCATCTCCACCATCAGCTCGGACCAGGGGCGAACGTGGTCGAAGCCAGTGGACATTGAGCCAGCGGATGGACCCGAGGCGTCCTGGGTGATGCCGCTAATCGTTCCTTCCGGCCGGGTCTACGCGTTCTACGCGTACAACTCGACGAATCTCCGGCTGGACGAAAAGAGCAACAACCCGCACGTAGGGCGACGCGTCGACACGCTTGGCGAATACGCCTTGAAGTATTCCGACGACAACGGGCGCAGTTGGTCCGCGCAGCGGTACTTCATTCCGGTCCGCTCGATGCGGCTTGATCGGGAAAATGCCCACGAGGGGAAGCTCCGCTACTTCTGGGGAGTTGGGAAGCCCATCGTTACGCGCAAAGGAGAAGCGATCTTCGGATTCGCCAAGGTAGGCAAGTGGGGCGACCCCGGTACGATGGTGACCTCCCAGGGCGCCTTCATGAAGTCCACCAACATCCTCACCGAACGCGACCCGAAGCGGTTGCGATGGGAGACGCTTCCAGAGGGCGACGAAGGGCTGCGCGCGCCGAAGGGGCCCGTTTCAGACGAGGCCAACCTTGTCGAGTTACGCGACGGTTCGTTGTACTGCACCTACCGGACAATCGACGGCTACAATTGCGCTGCCTACAGCCGCGACGGCGGCAAGACCTGGACGCCTCCCTCCTACGCGGCCTATACTCCCGGCGGCCGGCGAATCAAGCATCCGCGAGCCGCGAACTTCGTCCGCAAGTTCGGCAACGGGAAATTCCTGCTTTGGTACCACAACCACGGCGGGGAGCCCGTCCACCAGCAGAAGTGGCAATACTACACGAGCCGTAATCCTGGCTGGATCAGCGGGGGCGTGGAGAAGAACGGGTTCATCCACTGGGCGCAGCCGGAGATTCTGCTCTATGATGACGAACCGGCCACCCGCATCAGTTACCCCGACTTTATCGAGGATCGCGGGCAGTACTTCATCACCGAAACGATGAAGACCAACGCCCGTGTGCACCGCATCGACAACGCCCTGCTGGACGGATTGTGGAACCAGTTCGAGGCGAAGTCCGTGGCAACCAGGGGACTGGTGTTGACCCTCGACCGGGCGCAGGCGCGGTCAGGCGTGCCCGTGGCGGTGCCGTCGCTGCCTGGCTTGCTCGAGGGCGGCGGCTTCACAATCGATTTCTGGGTTCGCTTTGACGAACTCTCCGAAGGCCAGACGATTCTCGACACTCGCCAGTCCGGTGGAAAAGGAATCAGCCTGAAGACTTCGGACCGCTTCACACTCACATTAACGTTGAACGACGGCGTCCACGAATCCGGTTGGGACTGCGATCCCGGCACGCATGACGGGACTTTGAAGGTCGGAATCTGGCAGCACGTCGCGTTCATTGTGGATGGCGGCCCCAAGCTGATTACGGTTCTGGTTGATGGCGTCCTCAACGACGGCGGCGCGGTGCGCCAGTATGGCTGGGGCCGCTTTGATCGCGCGATGGGGGACGTGAATGGAGAGAAGCCATCTGTCTTCGCCCCCAAGCTCTTCGGACAGATCGGCAAGCTCCGGATATACAACCGCTATCTGAGGACGTCGGAAGCTGTCGGCAATTGGCGCGCGGGGCGGGAGGCATTGTGAAGACGGAGGCGGAATTCCGCGCAGCGGAAGGGCAGGCGTGCGTGCCAGTCCCGCCGGAAGAATACGAGCTTTCCGATGTCATCGTGGAAATCGACGGCGAGGGAGTGAAGCGATGAACCGCCGCGACTTCATCAAGACCTCCGGCCTTGCGGCCATCTCCGCCTCGGCGCTGGCCACGGTTCATGCAGCCGAGTCCCCAGCGAAACTGCACCCCTACGTCACCGCTGGCGACCCGAACATCAGCCGAGCCTTTCGAATCGCCGTTGGCGACATTGCCAGCAACGTGCTGCCGTTTCAGGCTGTGCCTATTTCCAAAAACAATTGGGTGAAAATTTCAGCACAGGTGGTCAAGATCGCGGGGACGGGTGACGTGATTCCTTCGAGGATGCCGATACTCGTCGCGGGCCTGGATTACGGGGTGTTTCAGACCGACACTGGAATGCATTCCTGGGACGGTGCGGGCTACCTGCAATCCGACGCAACGACAGGCGCTTTGCTCGCCACGCTGCAACTTGGCAAGGATGGCAGGCTTCTGTGCGGTTGTGAAGGAACGCAATCGTGGGGACTCACGTGGACCATCGGCGCGTGGTCGCATTATTTGATCACGGGAAACCGCCCATTCCTCAAAGTCGCGCTCTCAGTCACTCTTTCCACGCTCGATCACTTGGAGCACTACGAGTTCGACGCCGGGAAGAACCTCTTTCGCGGGCCGGCTGTTGGTGGCGACGGGATTTCCCACTACCCGGACGTCTGGGTGAAATCGATGTCTGGCATCGGGCACATCGCCAAGTGGCCGGAACACAATCTTGACAAGAAGGCCGCAGTCGGGTTGGGCCTGCCGATGCATGCGCTCTCGACCCAGTGCAGCATCTACGAAGGATATGTGCTCGCGGGCAGAATGCAGCGGGAACTCGGGCTACCGGAGGATGCGACATTACAGGAGAAGGCGGGACGCTTGAAAGCCGCCATCAACAGGCATTTTTGGCGGGAGGATGCGGGCATCTACCGATATCTGGTGGATCCTTTCGGGGGCAGCGACCAGCAGGAAGGGTTGGGCAACGCCTTCGCGGTGCTCTTTGGGATCGCGAGCCCGGAACAAGCGCAGCGAGTTTGCGCCAACATACACATCGCGCCACAGGGGATTCCGTGGATTTGGCCCGTCTGTCCGCGATATGTCACGTCAGACCCGAAGACGGTCGCTCAGCGCAGCAACATCTGGCCCCTGGTGAACGGACCGTGGTCGTCGGCTGCCGCGTTGTCAGGACGTGTGGATCTGTTTGCCCTGGAGTTGAAAAAGGCCGCCGACCGCGCGTGCCGTGACAACCAGTTCGCGGAAATGTATCACCCTGTCAGCGGCGAAATTTATGGCGGCATTCAGGAAGGCATGACGGGCCGAAAAAGGCGCCGGTCTTGCGGCCTTTGTCGCGGCACGGCTTGGGGGCAACGGAGAGCCAACACCCGAAGCCATCGCGAAACTCTTTCCCGCTGTAGAAGGGAAAGAAGGCATCAATCTCTGGCAGTCATGCGGACGAAACACCTTCAGTTCGACTGCGTATGTGCGGATGGCGCTACAGGGGCTCTGCGGCGTGAAGCTGGATACCAACGGCATTTCCTTTAAACCGACGATTCCAAAAGGCATGAGCCCGGTGACGGTCTATGAGCTGCCCTACCGCCAGGCCGAACTGGAAATCCACCTCACCGGCGAGGGCCAGCAGGTTCGCCGCATCACCATCAACGGTCAGGACGCCCGTACCGTCCCGGCGACCGCCAAGGGCAAGCAGGTGATCAAGATCGAGATGGTCGATGCAAGCAAATGAGAGAGGCCCGCAGGCAATATCCACGACAACCCAAAGCCGGGAAAAACTAACCCATGGACACCAAACCTGAATCCCTGAACCGCCGCAGCTACATCAAGACTTCCGGCCTTGCGGCCATATCCGCTGCGGCGCAGGCCGCGAGTGCCGCCGCCGCTCCTTCTTTGGCCGGGGCCCAAGGGCTAGCCCAGACGGCTGAATCGAAACCCAAGAGAGAACCGGAGGTTCCCAGACCGGTCGGGCCGAGAACGACCTTACATGTGCTCGATTACTACCGGCCGGGAATGACCGACGCCGATGTGATCCAAGCAGCCATCGATGCCGCCATCGCGAGCGGCGGCCCCGCGGATGTGATCCTCGAGAACAAGACCTATCACATCGACCGGACGATCAAGATCAACCGGACCAGCGACCTCACCCTTGATGGCAACGGCGCCCTGCTGCTGATGACCCGATATGTCATGGCCATCAACGTCAACGATTGCGCCCGGATCAGGCTGACGAACATGACCTATGACTATGATCCGCTGCCCTTCACCCAAGGCGAGGTGGTGAAGGTCGATCCACGGGGCATGACCTGGGACCTCAAGATCGATGCAGGCTTCCCCTGGGATGGGGCCTTTCTGGATATGACCCGCAAGGGAGGCGCTATCTTTCTCCACTTGATGGACGTTCGCCAGCGCATGGTGAAGCAAGGCTCGCATGAGCCGAAAATCCGTACCATCGAGATCATCGGCGACCGGATGCTCCGCGTGGCCGACAAGAACCGGGCTTTCGTGGAAAACCTTGCCGCCGGCGATGTCCTGGTAATCGGACCGTGGGCACTCTTTGGCGACCCGAAGATCATCGCCGAGAACCCCAAGAAGTTCGCCCCCTACTACACCATCTATCATTGGCAACATTCCGTCATCCACATGGTGAATACCGAGGCATGTCAGACGGATCGCCTGACGTTCCATGCGGGTCCGGCGGCCCTATATGAATTTGCCGGCAAAGGCGGCAACCGCCATCTTCACAATACGGTCCGCCCGGGTTTGCGACCGGAAGGCGCCGGACGGGAACGGCAGATGTCCATGCTGCTGGATGTCTTCGAAAGTCTTTCCATGGAACGAGGACCGTTGGTCGAGGATTGGGTCGTCGAACGCTCAGGGGATGACGCCATCGTTCTTTTTGGATTGTTCAGCAAGATCGTTGATGCGCCTGGATCACGCACCGTGCTGGTTACTCCGATGTATCGCAACATTCTCGCCGAGGGCGATACGGTGGAAATCCGCAACAGCGACGACACCGTGCAAGGCGTGGCGCGCGTGACTCGAATCCGCACGGTACACCGGCCGGAACTGGCCGGCAAAAACCGCGAGGTGCATCAACAATGCGTGCACCCGTTCCCTTGGACGCCCGAGACTTTCCTCGAATTGGCATTGGACAAATACATCCCGTCGCAGCCCGGGGATCGCATCATCGCCCTCAACCGGCGATGCCAAGGCACCGTCATCCGCAACAACCACATCCGAGGCATCAGGGCCAATGGCATGAGGATACAGGCGGCCGATGTTCTGATTGAGAACAACGATATCGAGCATACCACCATGTCAGGCATTAAGCTGTCGCTGGACCGGGAGAACCTGATGATGGCAGCGCCGATGGAAAACATCGTCATTCGCGGCAACCGGATAAGAGGCAACGGACTGCTCCCTGTGCGCGATCCCGCCGCCGTGGGCATGCACGCGGGCATCCAGCAGTTGCTGGTCGGCAAAGAAGGGAATGCACGGCGGTTCTTTTCCAAAAACACTTCGGCGCGCAACATCACCATCGAGAACAACCTCATCGAGAACACGGCACATTATGGCATCCTCTGCGCCAATGCATCGCAGGTGGTCATCCGAAATAATGTGATCCGCGACGCCAATCAGATGGAGCTGCAGGCCAACGCGCTGGGCTTCAAGCCGGACAGTGCGATCTTGGTCGCGGCCTCCGATCACGTGACGGTCGAGAACAACACGATCACGCCCGGGAAATACGGCAGGAAAGACGTCGCGGAGTTTGAAAGCACAGCCGTGAAGATCACCCGGTCGCTGACACGCGAACGTGCTCGCGCCAAAACGGAGGCCAAGCGCTGACCGCCCGTCGTCAGGGGAACCCCGGCGCATCCGGGATACAATGACCCCAACCGGGAAATAACACCCTATGAAATACACCCTCGCATTCCTCACTGCTCTGCTGCTTGCGCCGCTGGCCGCATTGCACGCCGCCGATCCCAAGTCATCCGGTCCGTCGCGCGATGACGCCGGCTGGCTTCGCGAGAAGGGCAAGCTCATCTTTCATGATGCCTTCGAGCGGGAGGAAACCGGTAATGGCATGAAAGCGATCGGCAACGGCTGGGAAAGCGCCACGGCAGATCGTGTGCCGAACATCAAACAGGCCGATCTCGATGGTGGCATCCTCAAAATCGCCAGCGCCACGAAGGCGGCGGGCCATGCCGCGCACATTCATCATGATGCCGAGTTCACCGAAGGTGGAGTGGTCGTGCGGTTCCGGTTCCCGGGTTTGAATAAGGGCGAGTCTCTCCAACTCGGCTTCGTGGATCGCGAGACGAAGGGCGTCCACGCTGGCCATCTCTGCTACGGCATCCTTTCGCAAAGCAGCATCACGCTCATTGATCACAAGACAGGTGTCATGAATCTGGAAATCCGCAAGCGGAGGCAGGAGTATCTGGACCGAAAGGAAAAACTACCCTCTGACCTCGATGCGTTGTTGAAAACGAAGCAAGTAACCGTCCCGTGGAAAGCCGACAACGTCTGGCACGAAATGATCCTTGTCACCGCAGGCGACGAGATGCGCCTTAGCATGGATGGCAAGCTCCTCGCCCGGCATCGCTCCGAAGGCTTCGCGCATCCACTGAAACGATGGTTTAGTTTCCTCGTACCGGGCACGGTGTGGATCGACGACGTGAAGATTTGGAAAGTCAGATGATTCCCCAAGCCATGAAACCCACTCTCGCACTCCTCTCCGACATCAGCCGCCGAGCCTTTCTCCGTCGTTCGACGGGTATTCTCGCTGCCAGCGCCGGCTTCTCGGAACTCGCCACGGCGGAAACGCTGTATGGCGTCGAGACACCCGAACTGCGCAGCCGCGCCGGGGTCGAGGCCGTTCTCGGCAAGGCGCCAAAGACGACAGCGGATGCAAGCCTGCGACCGCTCACCATTCTCTTCGCAGGGGGCGCAAAGGATCACCTGCCCAAGACCCATTCTCACGATGTGCTGCCGAAACGCTGGAAAGTGCTGCTCGGCGGCGCAGGGCCAGGCGATGAGGCGATGACGAACATGTATCGCCCACAGGCGGAGCCGGACCGCGCGTTGATCGCCGCAGGCTCGCCGCGGGTGAAGGCGCTGAGCACCTTGGAATGGCCCACGGAAGAGCATCTCGCCACCGCGGATGCCGTCGTCCTTTATCAGCACCCAAAGTGCTGGTCCGACGCGAGACAGGTAAAGCAGATCGAAGCGTTCCTGAACCGTGGCGGCGGTCTCGTGCTGTCGCACTATGTTCTCTGGCATGCTTCGGCGGCGCTGGCGGACCTGCTCGGCCTCGCCAAGGGGAAGGACAGTCAATACAAGCACAAGGTCATCACGCTGAAGCTGCCGGAGCCGCGTCATCCGATCATGCACGGGCTGCCGCACACTTTCACCATCGCCGACGAGTGCTTCTGGAATCTGCAAGGCGACCGCAGCAAGGTGGCCGCACTTGCCACCTCGGAAGAAGCCGTTGGCGACAAGGTCAGCGCCGAGCCCGTCATCTGGGCCTACCCGCGAGGGAAAGGCCGCGTCATGGCCTCCACGCTTGGCCACTTCGATTGGACCTTCGATGACCCGTTCTTCCGCACCATCCTGCTGCGCGGCATCGCCTGGGCAGCACGCGAGTCACCCTACCGTTTCGATTCGCTCATCCTGCGTGGCATTCCACTGAAAGACTGATCCCATGACGCCACGGCTTCATCGCTCCGCCCCCACTCTCCGCACCGCCCTGCTGCTCGCGCCGCCGGCCGCGAATTCGACATCAATCCGCCGTCTCCAGCATTGCGTGATTCCGCCCACGCCGCAGATTCCGGGCGCCGTGACCGTGGGACTTCTGCCCACATTCATCGATCCCAGGCGCAACGACCTGACCGGAGCGAACAAATACGACATGCCACCCGCCGGTGCTGAACCCGCTAGGATGAATCGACACGCATGAAAATCACGAAATCAAACATGAACCGACGGTGGGTTTTGAAGAGCGCTGCCACTACCGTGTTTGCCGGCGGCCTCGTGCAAGCTCTCACTGCGCAGACGTCTGCAACTCCGAAGCCTGCCACACAGCAGACTTCCGCAGCCGAAGAGCCCATGCTTCTCTGGCCGCAGGGCGCGCCAGGCGCGCTGGGCACGGCGCCGGCCGACCGGCCGACCCTTACGCCCTATGTGCCGGCTGAAGCCAACGGGGCGGCCATGCTCCTCATACCCGGAGGCAGTTACGGCGGGATCTACGCTGGACAAGCCGAGCCTTTCGCCCTGTGGCTCAATGAGCAGGGTATCACCGCCTTCGTGCTCCGCTATCGCCTCGGCACGGCCGGTTATCGCTATCCGGCCCAACTCCAGGATGCCGTCGAGGCCATGCGTCGAATCCGTGAGCAGGCGTCCAGGTGGGGTCTTGCCACCAATCGCATCGGCGCAATGGGTTTCTCCGCGGGTGGCCATTTGCTCACGACGCTGTTGAACCGCCCGGAATACGGCGACCCGCCCGGCGCGCCAACAAAAGGACGTGTCAGCCCACGTCCAGACCTCGCCGTCATCTGTTATCCGGTCATCAGCATGCTCGTGAAGCCGCACCCAGCCTCCCTGAAGAATCTGCTCGGAGACACTCCGAGTGAAGGACTCCTCCACCAGACTTCGAGCGAACGGCAGGTCCGCGCCGGCCTGCCGCCGATTTTTCTCTGGCACACGAGCGAAGACAAGCTAGTGCCCGTCGAGCACTCACTCCTCTACGCCGCCGCCCTGCGCGAGCACGGCGTCTCGCACGAACTGCATGTCTACCAGCACGGCGGCCACGGCACCGGGCTGATAGGGAAAGAACACCCCTGGATGAACGACCTGGTTTTCTGGCTCCGCGCCCAGAGATTCATCCCGCCTGCGCGCGGGCGGAACGAAAGGCAACCATGAGCTACGCAACCCGCAGACGGTCCTTCCTGGCCGCCGTCTCATCCCTTCTGAAGTGGGTGGAATTTGGATTCGTCCGAACCGGATGGGCGCAGGCTCGCCTTGGAGTAAGGTGATCGACGCGCGGGCCAGCGGCTCAGCTGCAAAGGTCACTATTCCTCCGGCGGACGGGCGGGGCGGCACGGCGGATATCCTCGCGCAGACCGGCCATTCCGGCAGCACAGCGCGCCTTTGCCTCGACTATCGCGGCTGCGGATTTGCGGACTGGTATCTTCCCTCGCGAATCGAACTGCAAATCCTCGCTGCCCAGGCCGGGCTGATCGGGAAACTGCTGAGCCTCGACGACAACGCCGGGAGTGAAGGTCTCCACACCGCTTATGCAGCCCCTACCTTCGGCGGATACTGGTCCTCTTCCGAATTCGACGCCGATTGCGCCTGGGCCTATGACTTCAACTACAGCGGCGACCTCGCACTCATCAGCATCGGCGGCCAGCCTGTCACCTTCAATTTCTGCACCGGGAATGTCATTTTCCGCGCAAAGGATCGGCCACAACGTGTGCGGGCGGTGAGGCGCTTCTAATGCCGGAATTCAATTGCGACTATCAAAAGAACCTATCCCATGAGCCATCCGCACACATGCAAGGGCATCCATCGGGTATCTTTAAATACAGTGCCACTCGTAAAAACAACTACTGAAACGAAGCTTGCCGCGCAAGCCTACGAATGGCTGCGGGCCGCGATCCTGGAGGGCCGGTTGCCGCCTGGAGCACCGGTTTCGCGGCGCAAACTAGCCGAAGAACTAGGGATGAGTGCTGTCCCGGTCGGCGACGCAATCGGCCGCCTGGAAGGTGAGGGACTGGTGGAGAGCCGGCCGCGCGCAGGCACTCGAGTCCGCTTAGCCACCACTGAGGACATCCGCGATAACTACGTGCTCCGGGAAGCCCTGGAGACGCATTCGGCGCGGCTGTTTGCGGAGTGGGCCACACCTGTCCATCGCAGCAGCCTCCTTCGAGCGGCCGAAAAACTGGACAAAGCCTACAATGTCTTGGCCAGGCAGAAAAAGGTCTCTCCCGAAGCGAGCGCCCGCGTCGAGCGCTCGCACATGGAGTTCCACATGCTGATTGCGAATGCGACCGGAGTGCGGGCTCTGACGAGCGCTATCGAGCGCAGCCGGGTATTGCTGTTCAACTGGCTGTTCTCCAGAAGTGCTGCCTTTGAGCCGTTCCCTGAGCGCTGGCACCGTGATCTCGCGGATACACTCGTAAAAGGATCGCCCGATGAGGCGTCTCAAGCGATGAGAGTGCATGTGCGGTTCCGGCTAGCGGATGTGCTCGAACGTTACCAGTCTCTCCCCGTCAATACCCGCATGTCCCGTGGTCCGCAACGGACTCCTGGCACGAGCCCGCAGATAGAGTCGAACGCGGTGACGGAGCAGAAGGCTTAGCAATTCGCCCGGCGTTCGCGGCTATCCGTCTCAAAGACTCTCTTCGGCGTTGAATGGACGCACTTCCGGAATCATTCCGCGTTCCGTAAGATGTTACAGATTGCTGGGGCGGCTCGCCATTAACCTGTTAGCGATTGTAGTTCTCGGAAATCAGGATCTGCTTGATAGATGGCAATTGCGTGAGCGTCCGGCTAGCATGCGTAGTGCCCTCTGCGCATGTAAATTCCCACCGGAATTCAGCGCAGTTGTCCAAGGAACAGCCTGATTCCCATGTTGACATTGCGGTCCACCTTGGCTTGTCC
>CAIRSA010000178.1 GCA_903881085.1 uncultured Acidobacteriia bacterium | reverse complement strand
CACAAGCGATCGAATTCATATCGATGACAAAGCGGGCGGATTTCAGCACGCCGGATTTGAGCCTGATTTCACCCGACGTCAGACGGACCGTGCCGCTATGATGATTGAAAAGGTTCCTAGGCATTGATGAATCAACCTTCTACGATGCCAGCAAGATCGCCCTCATGCCCATGGGCTTCTGCTATCCCGGCAAAGGCAATACTGGCGATCTGCCACCGCGGCCCGAGTGCGCACCCCTCTGGCATGACAAAGTATTGAAGAAATTACCTAACATTCGTCTCACCTTACTCATCGGCCAACACGCCCAGCGTCATTACCTCGACAAAGCCGCAAATGGGAACCTCACCGAAACGGTGCGCTCTTTCCGCGATCATTTACCACACTACCTGCCACTTCCTCATCCATCGCCACTTGAAGAAGTCCGCTAATCTGAGAGACTGTTCCACCTGTAACAATCTCTGTGTGTTTGATCCGATCAAACACACAGAGGCATAATACCCCTGTTGGGTAAGAAAGGACCATTAAAGAATATGTGGGATATTATCACAAAGTACTATGGCATCGACTGGACTGCCATGGTGTTGAATGCCCTTGCCATTTACCTGCTGGGCAAGAAACAGAAACTCGGATTCTTTCTCGGCGTCTTGGCTAACATCGCATGGATCGTCTTCGCCGTACTAGCGCACAGTGTGGCAACCGTGGTCGCCTGCAGCATCTTCGTTTTTCTGAATGCCAGGGGCTGGTGGAGCTGGACGAAAGAACAGGCACCGAACCAGCCGGTACAGCCAACGCCCACGGCTGTCACGCCTCCTGCGGCGCTGGAGGCGCGCCAACCGTAGGCGTGGCTGACCTTTAACATTCTGCTAGGAATCATGCAAACACACGACGACAAAATCCGTGATTAGTTCACCAAGCAGGCGTTCCGTTTGCACAATTAAAAGGGCATCTTGATTCGGTCGAGATGTTAATCGAGCTACCTGCACACACAGTGTTCATCGACGCCATCAGAGACGGACGGCCGAATCCCAGCATGTGAACTTGTGTTTTGGACAGGATCGACATCCACGTGGAGGTGCCGCTGGTGGATTTCCGCGAACTATCATCTAACACGAACATCGGAGAGGCATCTGAGGTTATCCGCCATCGGGTGATCGCCGCACGCGGAATCCAGCACGAACGCTTCCGCCGCTCCGGGCATTCCACCAACTCGGCGATGAATTCGCGCCAGGTCCGCCAGCATTGCCAGCTCGACGCGGAAGCCACCGGCTACCTCGAACAAGCGATGGAGGAGATGAGTTTTTCGGCCCGCGCCCATGACCGCATTCACAAGGTGGCCCGCACCCTGGCGGATCTGGCTGGATCGACTCACATCCGTCCTCAGGACATCCTGGAAGCCATCCAATACCGCTCGTTAGACCGGAAATTGTTTTCTTGAATTCCCTCTTGGAATTTTCACCACGAATGCCACGAATGAAGACGAATGTTTGGATCGGGTAAACAAAACATTGCACTTTTCGCAATGTTTTGTAGAGTCAGAGCCGTGCAACCTCTCAAGCAGCTGACTCAGGTGATCCGCACACTCGCGGACCGGGAGCACTGTGTCTTTGCGACTTCGGATCATCCCGTTTAAAATCCGCGATCATCAGCGCACGGAGGCCGAGTTCATCGCATCGGTTCAGGAACAAATCGCAGCCCTCAAAACACAGCCGCAACTGCGTGCGGACTTCAGGAAGGAAATGCAACGATTCCTTCCCGCTGCCACCGTGCGCGACACGATCGGGACGGAACCGTATTGGAGCTACCTGACGCATGTCGTGGATGATCTGGGCCGGAAGGCCGTGGCGGCTTTGAAGTCAACCGGGTGAACCGAACCTCTAATTGTGTCACTGGATGCGCCGACGTTTTCCCATCCTCATTTCTTAACCCCCAGGCCCCTACAAACGGTCACGGTGCCGCATGGCGCTCGACTCTTGCGTGTTCCATGTCTCCCGCGCTCAAGCGGCATCGCTTGCCTCGTGAGCCCGCGACACAGAGATTTTCGAAGCGCAGTTGCCGCTGCTCGCCCCGCCAGCATTGCTAGCATTGCCAACAGCCAGCATTGCCAGCTCGACGCGGAAGCCACCGGCTACCTCGAACAAGCGATGGAGGAATTGAGTTTTTCGGCCCGCGCCCATGACCGCATCCACAAGGTGGCCCGCACCCTGGCGGATCTGGCTGGATCGACTCACATCCGTCCGCAGGACATCCTGGAAGCCATCCAATACCGCTCGTTAGACCGGAAGCTGTTTTCCTGAGCTCTCGCTCCAGCTCTAGAATTGGCATTTTTCCGCCTGGGCGGGCTCGATACGTCCACCCGCTTGCCTTTTTCGATAAATGGAGTGTCCTTCAATTTCACGAGGGAGAT
>CAIRSA010000177.1 GCA_903881085.1 uncultured Acidobacteriia bacterium | reverse complement strand
CCTGACCTGACCCCCTGGGACGCGCCCAAACAACCAACAAAACCGCCAGATCGATGGACACGAGGACATGTGGACAAGCCCACACACTGTCTACAGTGCGTCTACGCTGCAGCGGCGGCTAGCCTGCCAGCCATTGCGCAAAGCGGACCGGATCGAAGACAAGGTTTCCCTCAACTGGGGACAGGCCGACAGCGTGGTCAGCGAGAAACATCGCCAATTGCTCGCCTGACCGCACTATCACTCCAGCGGCCTCAGCAAGACGCCGTGCACCTGACGAAATACCGCCGGTGTTGAAGAGAAGGGTGGCGACGGGAGAGAAAGGCTTGAATCCAGCTTGCTCGAACAGGTCTAGACCGTCTCTTGAGAAAGTCTTGGAGCGGGCAAGCAAAACCGCACCGACCAGCTCTCTCACAATGTCTGGGCCAAGATTGCGGTCGGGGTAGTGCTTTGCTTGTCCGGCAAACGAAAGCCGTATGTCGTGCGCGAGCCGCATAAACGGGGAGGCGTGGCCGTGGAGGTGGGCCAACGAAAGGCGGCCAAAAAAGTCTATTCCTTGATCGCCGCCGTGTTGCGTGATGTGCACCGACTCTGCACCCAGCAAAGCTAAAACTCGCGCCCCAAATTTTTCAAAGTCCGCGAAGCTTAGTGCCTTTATCGCTGTCAGCAGGGCGTTAGCGTGAAGCCTCTGCGCTTTGGCGGCCACAACTTCAGGGGGGTCCATTGCCAGTATGTGGCATGCTCCCGCCACGGAGTCTGAGGTCGATCCGACCAGCGCTAGGGTGGCCTGGGTGCCGTCGTCGTCAGCGAGCGCGGCGCGCTGCCATATAAGTTTCGTAACGGCAGGGCGGAGACGGTCAGCATGTTCCGAGGCGGCAAGCGGCGGTTTACCAAAAAAACCGGCCAGCTCTTGCTCAATGACCTCCGAAATCAGGCGCGGCGCACCGGCCAGCCCGATCAAAATCTCGATGCGATCAAAGACAGCCTTGGGGGTCATTCGACCGGCATGAACTTCCGCACTTTGTCCACGACGCCGACCAGACTGCGCCAGGTAGTTAGCGCTGCCTCGTCTGGTGTAAGCCATGCGTCAATGCTTGGCTGGAGCAATGCGTGGAGAGCGACGCCGAGGGCGTGAGCTAGAACTCCGGTCTCGTCCTGAGGTGTCTCTGCGTCGGCCGCCCTGACAGCATCCTCGAAGCTCCTCTCGGGGTCGGCCAGCACCTTCAACGGGATTGGCTTGTCAACAATGTCCTTGAGCTGACGCACCTGCTGTGTGGCGTTTTGCAATTTTGGAGGTAACATTACCTCGCCTGTCGGGCGAGGGCTTAGGAGTTCGTAGAAGAGTCGCCGGGAATCGGCATCCTCCGCCGTGTATGTCGCATCCGAGAATTTGAGCCAGTCACGAACCTTGGGCTGCGAAACTGCCTCATGGAAGAAGGCGTAGAGACGGGGCTCGGCGCGGTCGCCGAATTCCTCGTCCTTCTCCATCTGCTCAAGTGCCTTAGAAGCGCGATACCGGCGCGCGACTTCTCGCGGGCCGATACCGATGCGCTTTGCCACGGGGCCGAACGCGCCCTCTTCCAGGTCATACATTTCGACGACAAGCCGAGCTTGTTGATATGGCCCCCACTCGCGGATGCCCGCCACGTGGCGGATGGCCATAAGTGTCTTTTGATAGTTCAGCCGCTCAGCGTCAGTGCCGAGAATCTCGATTGCTGAAACGGTTTGAATGGTCTCCAATTTTTCGGGAGTGAGGTCCAGAGCCCCACCTTGATAGTCGGACAGTATGGTTTTTAAGGCCGCGGCGCGCCGGTTGCCCTCGATGACGAGATAAGTGGGAAGATCCTCTGTGCCGCCGTAACGTTCGACCACAATTTGCTCGAAGGGCACGAAACCGTTGGACAGTATAGAGTCGCGAAGCGCCCCCAAGTCGAAGCCGACGGTGTCTTTGAGGTAGTTAAGTGCTCGATCTTGCACCCCGGCTTCCGCATAGCGGGCTCGCGTAACCGACTTGTATGCGGGCAGGTCGTGGAAGCGGTAATTGTTCGGTCTCCCTATCCAGCTAAGGCAGGCATGAGGATTGACGCCTTATTTTTCCGGTTACGAGTAGCGCCGTTGGGTAAGGCTCCATCGACGATCTGATCATAGGTGAT
>CAIRSA010000176.1 GCA_903881085.1 uncultured Acidobacteriia bacterium | reverse complement strand
GTCTGACCCCAATTGCCCTCCAACGCAATGCTCCAATGAACCACTCACCCAATGGGTTACGCGGCCTTCATCCGCAATCGAATGCAAATGCAGAAGATCGCTGTATCAAACCCAGTCCAACAGCTTTTTTTAGGCTGAAGGCTGCCAAAACTTTCAAATATTTTTGGCTAGGACTTGGCGGCCTCAACCCCGAACGCACGGTCAACACCCTGGCCTTCACATTATCGCTGCCAATATCTCGCACACATCTTGTGCTCACTCGCGCCCTCACTGGTCTTGGCGAAATAGCTCTCCTCGCGCTGGTTCCCGCAATACTAACACCAGTTTTATCCATGGCAGTTGGGGAGACATACCAATGGTCCCAGTCCCTAGGTTTCCCGGTGCTTTGGTTGGCCATCGGATCGATTGTCTTTGCCGCGGCGTTTCTCGCCTCGTGTTGGCTCGGTAACGACTATTCGGCACTTACAGCAGCCATTCTGGCCTTCTACATTTACCCGCTGATAATAGTTAAAACTCCATTCCTGCAGGGTTATCCGCTCCACATACACTACATCATGAACGGAACAAGGCAGTCCTACTTCGATGCAAGGAGTCATCTCCTTGTACGTCCATTACCGTGGGCAATCCTCGCCGGCGTCACGTTAGTAACATGCATGTTACTCGGCGCTGCCGCCGCAATTACATCTAAGTCCGATTATTCGTAACTAACGCTAAGTAAGGTCGTCATGGATGCCCGCCGCGGTTTGGAACTGTAGTTCATGCAGCCGTTGGTAGATTCCACCACCACCGACCAGTTCATCGTGCGAGCCGACCTCGGTGATCCTGCCCTTATCGAGCACCACGATCTTATCGGCGCGGCGGATGGTCGACAGGCGATGGGCGATCACGATAACCGTTCGACCGGTGATCAGATTCGACAGCGCACGCTGAACCAGCATCTCCGATTCGGTATCTAAGTGCGAGGTCGCTTCGTCCAAAATCAACACGGGCGCGTTCTTCAGCAATGCGCGGGCGATGGCGATGCGTTGCCGCTGGCCTCCGCTAAGTTTGGCGCCGCGCTCGCCGATGATGGTGTTGTAGCCATCCGGCAGCTTCTCAATGAACTCGTCGGCCAGTGCGTTGCGCGCCGCTTCGCGCACCTCTTCGTCAGTGGCGTCGCGGCGTCCGTAGCGCAGGTTGTTGGCCACCGTGTCGTTGAACAGAAACGTATCCTGCGCAACGATGCCGATCTTCGCGCGCAGACTCGACAGCTTCAGATCGCGGGTATCAATCCCATCCATCAGCACGCGGCCGCCGGACACATCGTAAAAGCGCGGCGCAAGATTGGCGAGTGTGGTCTTGCCCGCTCCGCTTGGCCCCACCAGCGCCACAATCTCACCGGCCTTCACTTCCAGCGTGACGTGGTTCAGCAGAAAGCCATCGGGTGCACTGGGATAGCGAAAAGTAATGTCTTCAAATGTGATGGCATCCTGAAACTTCGGCAGTTCGCGCGCCGAGGGCTTTTCGAAGATGGTCTCTTCGCGATCGAGATACTCGAACACTTTTTGCGAAGCGCCCAGGGCCTGCTGAAAGATATTGTGAATGCCCGTCAACCGCTTCACCGGCTCATACAGGAATAGCAGCGCGATCACGAAACTGGTGAATGCGCCAGTGGTCATCGCCCCTTCCTGAATCCGCAGCCGGGCATACGTGAGCAGCGCCACGATGGTCAGCGCACCGAAGAATTCAATGATGGGCGAAGCCAGAGCCTGCTGTGCCACATAGCGCAAACTGCTGCCGCGCAACTTCTGTGCGGCATTGCGGAAGCGCACGGATTCCAGCGCCTCCGCGCCGAACGATTTCACCACCTGCTGCCCGCTCAAAGTTTCCTGCAGAATCTCATTCAACTGCGCCTGATCGTCCTGCGCCGTTCGCGTAGACCGGCGAATGCGGCGGCCCAGTTTTGCGGTGGGCACAATGACGAAGGGCACCACCGTAAAGCTGAACAGCGCCAGTTTCCAGTCCTGATTCAGCACCACGATCAGTAGCCCGATCAACGAGAAGATCTGCCGCAGCCAATCGGCCAGCATGTGCGAGATGGCGACCTGGATCTTTTCGATATCGTTCATAATTGACGACATCAGCTTGCCCGTCGAATGCGTTTCGAAAAACTCCGCGTCCTGCCGCAGCACGCGTTCGAACACCTGTTGGCGCAGATCGGTAACGGCGCTGAAGCCCACGCGATTCACCATCAGGTTGCCAAGGTAATCGGCAGCGCCTTTCATCAGGAACACCAGCAGCACTCCGATGGCGACCAGCATCCACATGTCGCTCAGCCATGCGGGCAGATACTGTTCAAGATGGACATCGTATCGAATAACAGGAATGTGCACGATCAGCGCCTGATCGGTTTTCGGCGACGGGCTCAGCACGCGGTCGAAGATCGGCTGGACAAGAAACGCGATGGTGGCATGACAGGCTCCGGCAATCGCCATCAGCACAACGGAACCGGCAAGCGAGGCCCAGTACGGCTTGGCGTAACTCAGCAGGCGGCGCAGTTCGGTCACTTCGTATTCCTCGCCCACGCCGCTGCCTCAAGCACCTGGCCAACATGGATGTCTGCGATGGCGTGCGGAGCAATCAGAGCCTTCGCCACAGTGCGCCACGGCTTCCAGATTGTTGGATCGGAGTTGCCGAAGATGACCACTTGCGGCACGCCATAAGCCGCGGCCATGTGTGCCGGACCACTGTCGTTGCCGATGAACAACGAAGCCCCTGAGATCAGCGACATCGTCTGCTTCAATGGCGCACCGGCAACGGTGGGATACTCGCGGAACGGGCTCAGGTCGTCACTGGCGGAACCGATGAAGCGCACATCGAGGTCTTTCAGATTGCGCGCGACCGCTAGAAAGTTTTCGGCAGGCCAGGTTTTTTCAGGCGCCGAAGCGAAAGGATGAATCACGGCGTAGGGCCGGTCCGCCACTGGAGCCGGCGGCGCAAACAAGCGCGCGCGGGGAATCCACGTTCGCTCCACGCCAAGATAAAACATGGCCGATGCGATGTGCTCCGCAGTATGGACCTTGCGGTCGACTTCGAGAATCTCCTGCGCAGTCGGGATCCGAATATTATAAACAGCCCCGCCGCGAAAGTGCGCGAAGCCAGCGCGATGCGGCGCGGCCGATGCCGCAGTCAACGCGATGCTTCGCGTGCCACCGTGGAGGTTCACGCACAGATCTGCGTTGAACGACTTCACGCGCATCAGACGAGGCGGCAATACCTCATCTATATCCGGATTATCTGTAAACAGCGGAGCAAATCGGTCTTCCACCACCACGCCAATATGCAAATGGGGAAACGCATGTTTCACCAAAGCAATGGCGGGAGTGGTCAGAACGCAATCGCCCAGCGAACGAAGGCGGATGAAGAGGACCCGTTGAACGCGCCCAAGCACGCTGGGCGTCATGAGTTACTCTTCGATTCTCGCTTCGTCGATCAACATCACTGGGATGTCATCGCGGATCGGATAGACGCGCCGGCACTGCTGGCACTTCAGTCCATTTTCATCCTGCTTCAATTCGACGGGCGCCTTGCATAGCGGGCACACCAGAATCTCTAATAAGTCTTTGCTGATAGCCATCGGCGAATACTATTCTAACCTTTCATTTCGGCGCGTGTCTTCTTGACGATGGCCAGGTACTGACGGGCACGTTCCTCGAAGACCTCGTACTTGCCTTCGGCAATCGTCTTGGCGTCAATCAATTCACCGCCAACGGCAACGGCCGCTGCTCCGGCTTTGAGGAAATCGGCCGTGGTTTCGAGGTTCACGCCGCCAGTGGGGATCATTTCAATTTGCGGGAACGGAGCCTTCAGCGCCTTGATGTACTTTGCGCCGCCCATGTTTCCGCATGGGAATACTTTCACAAAATCGGCACCTGCCTCCCAAGCTGTCAGCACTTCGGTAGGCGTCAGCGCGCCAGGGCAAATCACTTTCGAGTAGCGCTTGGCCATTTCGATGGTGGCCAGTTTCAAACTCGGCGTGACGAAGAACTCCGCGCCGGCCAGCATGCAGATGCGCGCGGTCTCTGGATCAAGCACGGTGCCCGCGCCGAGAACAATCTTGTCGCCGAATTTCGCTGCGACCGCTTCCAGCGCTTTCACGGCACCTGGTACGGTCATGGTGATTTCAGCGGAGCGGATGCCGCCTGCGTAGATCGCTTCAATAGCGAGAATCGCGCTTTCGGCAGAGGAGGTGCGCACGACAGGCACGACGCCGACTTCGAGGAGGGATGAGAGGATCAGTTCCTTTTTCATGAGGGTAAACCTAATTGTACCCTGGGGCGCGGATGCGGGAGTCCGAGCCCCAGGTTATTCGGGAGAGCTACCAATTGACCGGTGGCTCTCCAGAGCTTGTTGTAAATTCACTACGAAGAAATCATGATACACGAAATGGGAGTGGAGTAGTACATTGAATACATCCATGCTGAACCGTAGACAGTTTCTAGGAACCTTGGGCGCGGCGATTCCGGCGCTAGCGCAGACGCAAAAACCGAATATCGTTTTCATTCTGGCCGATGATTTGGGGTACGGCGATTTGGGCTGTTATGGGCAGAAAGTGATCGCCACGCCGCACCTCGACAAGCTCGCCAGCGAAGGGATGCGCTTCACGCAATCGTATGCCGGCAGCACAGTCTGCGCGCCTTCGCGATGCTGTTTGATGACTGGCGTGCACACAGGCCATGCACGGATTCGCGGCAATGGACCGGACATTCCGCTGCGTGCGGAAGACCGGACGATCCCGGAAATATTGAAGGCCACTGGGTATCGCACAGGCATGTTCGGCAAGTGGTCGCTGGGTGCGATCCACACTTCGGGATATCCAACAAAGAAGGGTTTCGACGAGTGGTTCGGGTTCTTTAACCAGACGCAGGCGCACACGTACTATCCCGAAATTCTGCTCGATGGCGATCGCGACGTGATTGTGCGCGGCAACTTCGGGCGCAAAAAGAAAACCGATTATGCGCCAGATCTGTTCCGCGAACGCGCATTGAAGTTCTTGGACAAGGCCGGATCTGAGCCGTTCTTCCTTTACTATCCCGTAACGATTCCCCATGCCAATAACGAGCTTGGCGCGGAGACGGGCAATGGACTGGAGGTGCCGGAAGACGCGCCGTACTCATCGAAAGAATGGCCGCAGGTGGAGAAAAATTTCGCGGCGATGGTGACGCGCATGGATCGCGACATCGGAACATTGCTGGCGAAGTTGACAGAGACCGGCGCGGACAAAAACACGCTGGTGCTGTTTTCAAGCGACAACGGTCCGCACAAAGAGGGCGGGCATTCGCCGGAGTTCTTCCATAGCAGCGGCGCGCTGCGCGGTTTCAAGCGGGCTTTGCACGATGGCGGAATTCGCGTGCCGTTGATCGCGCGTTGGCCGGGCAAGATCGCGCCGGGTGTCACTAGCGATCATGTTTGCGCATTCTGGGATTACCTGCCGACGCTGGCCGAAGTGGCTGGCGTGGCCGCGCCAAAGGGCATCGATGGCATTTCGTTCCTGCCCGCGCTGCTCAGTCGTCCGCAACAAAAGCACGAGTATTTGTACTGGGAGTTCCACGAGCAGGGCTTCGCACAGGCCGTGCGCATGGGCGATTGGAAGCTGGTTGGCAAAGAACTGTTCGACTTGAAGACGGACGTCGGCGAGCAGAAGAACGTGGCTGCCGAGCATCCGGACGTGGCCGCAAAGATGGCACAGATCATGAAGTCGGCACGCGTAGATTCGGCTGATTTCCCTGTGCGAGCGACGCCGCAGCGAAAGAAGAAAGCGGCTTAGAATACTGAATCCGATAACTGCCAGAGGTTACTCGCGGGCAATCGAATGCTATCGCGAAGAAGATGGCCGCTGGCTTGCGGACATCGCGGCGTTGCCGGGCGTAACGGCCTATAGCAAAACCAAGAAGCAGGCGACCGCGGCTGTTCAGGCGCTGGCGCTGCGTTTGATTACGGACCGCTTGGAGCACGCCGAAGCCCTACCCGGCCCAAGTAACGTCTCATTCATTTGCTCCTAATAGCGACTCTGGCAAATAGCCTTCGATGAAAGCCCCGATGGCGGATCAAACGGCAGAGCGGATCATCGCATCGAATCCTCGAACGGAAGGGTTGGGCGGATATTCTGTTTGCCTATCACGACCGTGTCACGCTTGGGCCGACGGCAATGAAGGTGCTGGCAAAAATGAGTAGGCTCACGACAAGAGATCTGTGGGCTCCGGCGAAAATTAAACCGGGCCCACGTGCCGATCTGCCTCGAGATGGATGCCGTCACCACGGCTGGCTGTATGACTGTGCGTGCATCAAAGGGCAAGCGGCCTGCGAAATGACATCAAGTGCACGAATTCGTTCGATCCAGATTGGCTGTAAAATATCATTGGATGTTTCCCAGGCGTAGGTTCCTTGTTACGGTGTTGTCGTTAGCGGCTTTGGGGCAAGCGCAGTCCAACGACCCGCTGCTCGATAAGGTTCGCGAGCAAGTGTCGAAATCTATTTTGCGGCTTCCGAACTACCTTTGCACGCAGACCATTCAGCGCACGCAAATGGACCCAGTCGTGCGCAACCGGCTCACGTGTGCGCAGCTAGCTGGTTTAAAGCAATCTGCCCGCCTACTCAATTCGAAGGATCGTCTACGACTGGACGTTGCAATGGGCGAAAAAAAGGAAATGTACTCCTGGATGGGCTCCAACCAGTTTTTCGATTCGAACATAGTCGAATTGGTCCACTTCGGACCCATCTCCTCTGGTAGTTTCAACGGCTTTCTGCGGGCGGTCTTCACTCGTAACATCGCAACTTACGCGCCGCCGCAACAGGTGATCCGCGATGGGCGCACACTGGCCGAATATGGATTCAGCGTTCCTCAGGAATCGAAATCCTATCAGTACCTTTCGCCGAGCCGAGAACTTTTCTACACCGCATACGGCGGCACGTTTCTGGTCGACTCGAAAAGCGGCGAACTGGTGGAACTGAATATTCAAACCAAAAAGGAGCCGGGTGATCCGGGGGCTTGCGAGCAGGACACTTCATTGAAGTATAGCCAGGTAGAATTGAACGGGCAAGAGTTTTTGCTGCCCGAGGAATCGGCACTGAGGATCTATCACCCGGACGGAGTGCTGACTGAGAATCGCACCGTCTATTCCGCTTGTCATGTATTCCTTGGCGAATCGAAGATCTCTTTTGAAGAACCAGGCGTTAGCGCTTCGAAGAAGGCTCCAGCCGAGCCAGCGGAGATCGCGGTGCCGGGTGGCCTCGCTTTCACGATTGTCGTTGACAAGGATGTTCGGCTCGAGTCGTTATACGGAGGCGACCCCATCACTGCGCAGCTCAAAGCGCCAATCGTCAATCAGCGCGGCAAAACATTGGTTCCCACCGGCGCAACCATCGTGCTGCGAGTGATGCGGGTGCTGGAGATTGGAAACCCCACGCCCTACTCCAAAATGACATTGGTGTTGGAGCAGATGACTACGAAAGGCAGAAAGGTCCGCCTGATTGCTGGACCTAGTCGTCACAGTATAACCAGCAAGGAGTCGCCCAAAGCGCCTGGTCTGGTGCTGATTATGCCGGACGCAAACTTTTCCAAAAACTCCAACGTGATTGCCGCGGAACTGACGTTTGCTACCAAGATCACACCGAAAACCGGCATCGGCAAGGGGTTTGAGATGACCTGGACCACTTCGACGCCATAGGCCTATTTCGTAAGGAAGCTGACGACATGTCCAATCGGGACTGTGTAGTCAGGCTTCGACGATTGAAAGACCAATTTCCCAAAATCGTTGAACCGGTTGTGGACCTGCCAGCCCATTTGCCATTGGACCTTCCACTCCGTTTGCCCTTGGGCCTTGCGAACGGCTTCCCAAAGTTGCGGCGGTGCGGAAGAGACCATGATGCTGGGCAGGTAGTAGCTCTCTCCATTTACGAATACGGTTTCGATTGCAAGTGCGATGAGGAAGTAGTTGGGCTTGCCGAATTGGCGCTCAATGCCAACGATGCGCGCCTGGAGCGGCGTTCCCACCGGCAGCTTGAGAGGCAGCGGGCGCTTCTTATTCGACGGCCGCGGCCGTTCGTTTTCCGGATCTGCGACGGCGGCCAGTTCCACGACATCGCCCGCAGCCGCTGTCGCCGTGTCGATGGGGGTTCGCAATTCGGCAAAATAACGCAAGCCAGAGCGCACAGCAAAGAGAGCCAAGGAGACTGGCTGCGCCGGCGGATGCGCACGATAGACAGAGATATTTTCAGATTCGTCGCCATTGCGAAGGATGAAATGCAGCCGGTGGGAGATTGGAAGAAGCACTTGCGGGAGATCGGGCGAGCGCGAGAATTCGACATCGACGGTTGCTTCGCACGCTCCTGTTGATACCGGAAGTTCAGTGCTGCGGACGGTGATCCGGCGGAGTGCGGCTGTCTCGGGGTCAAGCAGAATGGCGCCATCGTAGGCGAAAGCTTCGCCCTGCTTGAGACGGTAATTGCTGGCCGTCTTAGTGACACGGAAGCGGTATTCATACATCGGCCGACCGTCCATATTCCGTTCGGATTTGAAGGTCACTTCGGCCGCCTGGTTCTGGAAAACACCGGAGATGATCGGGCCAAGAGCACCGGTGTGGAACGGGCCGGCGGTCTGCTCCCGAACCTCGGCGGCGAGGGCCAGAGACGAATCCGGCCATCGATACGTCTCTTCGCCTGAGGCTGACACACCGCCTTGGAGACGCAGCCTGTCCTTGGCGTAGAGCTGAAGTTTCGCCTGTCCTTTGATCTTTTGGCCAACAATCGAATCGCAGGTCTCGCGCGCATCATGCGCCAGAGTCCGCTTGTAATAGGAACGCTCGATAGTTTGAATGTAAGTTGCGCCGATGACCTTTTGGAGAGGCTCATGCAGCAGAATACGAGCACGCAGTAGCGCCTCATCCGGGGCAAAGCGGTCCTGGGCCAATACAGGAAGGGCGATTGCCAGCAAGACCAGACAGTGCATAATTCAGAATATAATATACCCGTGAGACTCCCACTGTTATTACTTGCGGCGGCGCTATCTTTGCTGGCTGACGAGAAGGATCGCGCTGATTTTTTTGAGGCGAAGGTGCGTCCGGTTTTGGTGTCGCGGTGTTTGGCGTGCCATGCGGATTCGGCATCGGGCGGACTGCGATTGGATTCGCGGCAGGCGGTGTTGAAGGGCGGCAAATCGGGGCCGGCGGTGATGGTGGGCGATGCCGATGCGAGCCTGTTGATACAGGCGGTTGGGCACACGCATCCGAAGTTGAAGATGCCTCCCACGGGCGAGTTGGAGCCGGCAGAAGTCGCGAATTTGAAGGAGTGGGTGAAGCAGGGCGCGGTTTGGCCGCAGTCGCCAACGGAGTTTTTCCTGACGCGCGTAAAGCCAGTATTGGAAGCGAAATGCTTTGCCTGCCATACAACGAAGCCCAAGGGCGGGTTGCAATTGGACTCCAAACTCGGCTTGGAAAAAGGCGGCAGATCGGGGCCTGTTATCGTTCCTGGGCAACCATCGAAGAGCCTCTTGATACAGGCCGTGAGCTATGAGCATGCCACGTTGAAGATGCCGCCTACGGGTGCGCTTTCCAAGGAGGCTGTCGCGGATCTTTCGAAGTGGGTGGAACAGGGAGCCGTATGGTCAGATGCTGTGACGCCTGCACCGAAGTATGAGATTTCGGCTGCGCAGCGGGCCTTCTGGTCGTTCCAGCCGGTGAAGCGGCCGGCGAAGCCGATGACGATCGATGCATTTGTTGCGGAGAAGCTGGCCGAGAAGGGACTGACAGCGGGGAAGGCGGCATCGCGCGAAGTGTTGATCCGGCGCGCAACGCTCGATTTGACGGGCCTTCCACCAAGTGTGGAAGATGTTCGCACGTTCGTGGCCGACAAATCGCCGAATGCGTTTGAGAAAGTTGTGGAGCGGTTGCTCGCGTCGCGGCAGTATGCCGAACGATGGGGACGGCACTGGCTGGATGTGGTGCGGTATGCGGACACGGCTGGCGATGGCGCTGACTTTCCCGTGCCTGAGGCTTACAAATATCGCAACTATGTGATCGATGCTTTTGCGAAGGACAAGCCGTACAACCAGTTTGTGCGCGAGCAGATCGCAGGCGATTTGCTGCCCTACAGAAGTGACGAGCAGCGGTGGGAGCAGACTATCGCGACGGGCTATCTGGCGATTTCGCGGCGCATCGGCGTGAGTCCGCGCGGTGAGCGGCACGTGACGATCGAGGACACGATCGACAATTTCGGCAAAACATTTTTGGGCTTAAGCGTGGGATGCGCGCGATGCCACGATCATAAGTTCGATCCGATTCCGACGGCTGATTATTACTCGCTGTACGGCATCTTCGATAGCAGCGTGTATCCGTTCAATGGCGAAGAACATTCACCGTATCGGACCGACTTTGTGTACCGCTTGGGCAAGGATAAGGCCAACGAAGTTCTTGAGCCGTTCGAAAAAGAGTTCGATGTTTGGAAGAAGCAGGAGCGCAAAAAGTTTACCGAGTATCAGTCGTTTCAGGACCGGCGCATCGATACACCGGGGCGATCGCGCGAAGTGGTTTGGAAAGAGTTGACTGAACTTCGCGAGCAGATGCGGCCGTATGCGGAGAAGTTTCCGAAGCTGGAAACGGCCTACGCAATGTCGGAAGGCAAGCCGCATGACGTGAACATTCAGAAGATGGGCACGCCAACAATGAAGGGCGCGATGGTGGAGCGCGGGTTCCTACAGATTCTGGGTGGACAGAAATTGCCGCCGGAAGAGAAGGGCAGCGGGCGGCGCGAACTGGCGGAGTGGACGGCGAGCGAGACGAATCCAATGACGGCGCGGGTGATGGTGAACCGCATCTGGCATCATCATTTCGGCAAGGGCCTGGTTGCATCGACGAGCGATTTCGGCGTGCGCGGCGCGGGGCCGACGAACGGCGCGCTGCTTGATTTTCTGTCGTCGGAGTTCATGGCGAAGGGCTGGTCAGTGAAGGCGATGCATCGGATGATCATGCTGTCGAATGCGTATCAGCGGGCGAGTTCAGACATCGCATCGAATTCGGCGAAGGATCCGCAGAATGATTTTCTGTGGCGGCAGAACCGGAGGCGGATGGATGCCGAGTCGATCAATGACAGCATCCGGTTGATCAGCGGGACGCTTGATTTATCAGTGGGTGGACGGCATCCGATGCCGGTTGAGCGGACCTACTTCTACCGGCAGCATGAGCCGTTTACAGAGATGTATGCGACGAATCTGCGCACTGTGTATACCATGCAAGGACGCATTCAGAAGAACCCGTATTTGGATCTGTTCGATGGACCTGACGGCAACATGCCGGCGAATGAGCGGAAGCAGACAACGACTTCGCTGCAGGCGCTGTTCCTGATGAATTCGAAGTTTTTGCATGAGCAGAGCAACACCATCGCTGAGCGGATGATGGCTTCGACGCAAGGCACTCGGGCGCGCGTGGAATGGGCTTATGGACGCATTCTGAATCAGCAGGCGTCAGCGGCCGATGTGGCGAAGGCGGAAGAGTTTTTGACGGTGCTGCGGAAGCAGTATCAGGTGTCGGGCTGCGATGGCGGATGCGAGCAGAAGGTTTGGGGCAGTTACTTGCGGTCGATGCTGAGCAGTAGCGCATTCTTGTATGTGGACTAGAAGGGGACTTATGAATCGACGTCAATCCATTCGGTCACTGGCGGCGGGCGGACTACTGCTGCCGGGCGTACTTTCGGAGATGATGCAGGGGGCGACTGCGCCGGCTGATCCGCTGGCGCCGAAGGCTCCGCATTTCCCGGCGAAGGCGAAGCGGGTGATCTTCCTGTTCATGACGGGCGGCGTGTCGCACGTGGATACGTTCGATCCGAAGCCGTTCCTTACGGAGAACCACGGCAAGAAGCGCGGGCGGGGCTTTTACAAGGGTTCGGACTGGAAGTTCAAACGCTACGGGCAGAGCGGCACCGAGGTGAGCGATCTGTTTCCGAATATGGGTGCGATGGCGGATGACATCGGCGTGATCCGGTCGATGGTGAACATCAACGGGGATCACTTTGGAGCGACGATCGGGATTCATACGGGGTCGGCGACGTTCAATCGTCCGAGCATCGGGTCGTGGGTGAGTTATGGGCTGGGGACGGTGAATCGGAATCTGCCGTCATTCGTAGTGATCGCGCCGGAGCTGCCGTATGCGGGCGGGCAGGTGTGGGGATCGGATTTTCTGCCGGTACTGCATCAAGGGACGCGGATTGTGCCGGGGCCCGAGCCGATTTCGAACATCAACCGGCGATCTGATTCGGCGGATATTCAGCGCACTGAGCTGAACATGGTGGAGTATTTCAATCGCCAGCATTTGGCGGGTCGCGAAGATGATACGAATCTTTCTGCGCGGATCCAATCGTTCGAGACGGCGTTTGGCATGCAGCGCGAAGCGCCGGAGGCGTTCGATATTACGAAGGAGTCTGACGCGACGTTGAAGTTATACGGCATCGATCGCAGCACTACGAAAGGTTTCGGGTGGCAGTGCCTGGTTGGACGGCGGTTGGCCGAGCGTGGGGTGCGGTTCGTGGAGTTGATCAGCGGCGGCACGAGCATCGATTACAACTGGGATGCGCATGCGAAGATGGCCAACTATAACAAGCTGGCGAAGGACGTGGATCAGCCGATTGGCGGGTTGCTGCGCGACTTGAAATCGCGCGGCATGCTGGACGATACGGTGGTGGTTTGGACGACGGAATTCGGGCGCACGCCGACGGTTCCGGATCCGACGGCGGAGGGTCGCGGGCACCATGCGAAGACCTACTGTTCGTGGGTGGCGGGCGGCGGATTCAAGGGCGGCATCACTTATGGCGAGAGTGACGAGATCGGCGATAACGTGGCGACGAATGCAGTAAGTGTGCATGACTTACAAGCTACGATCTTGAATCAGCTGGGGCTGGACCACTTACGTTTGACTTATCGTCATGCGGGGCGCGATTACCGGCTTACGGATGTCCACGGGCAGATTGTAAAGGCACTGCTGGCGTAAATGGACGCGGGACCATTTTCCATTTGGCTTGACCGGGCCGAGGCTGTGTTGCACACAGGCGAGGGCGGTGTGGACGTACCTTGCGGCGAGTGCCGGGGGTGTTGCCGGTCGTCGCTGTTTATTCCTGTTCATGCCGAGGAGACGGAGTCGCTGCGGCACATTCCGAGGGCACTGTTGTTGCCAGCGGCAGGGCATTGGTTAATGGGCCATGACAAGCAGGGGCAGTGTCCAATGCTTGTGGATAACGAGTGCTCCATTTACGAACATCGGCCGCAGGCCTGCCGCGATTACGATTGCCGGGTGTTGGCGGCGACGGGGCTGGCATCGGATGAAATTGCGCAGCCGGAGGTTGTGGAGCGGGCGCGGGAGTGGGTATTCACTTACGATTCCGAAGAGAGCCGGCGGCGGCATACGGCGCTGAGGGATACGGCGGATTTTCTGATTGAGAATCGGGAGTTGTTTCCGCGAGGTGCGGTTCCGAGTTCTCCAATGGAGTTAGCTGCATTGGCGCTGCGGGTGTACCGGGTTTTCGCTGACGTCGTGGCGGACGAGTCATTGACGGATCGGGAGATAGTAAATGTAATGGTGAGTAAGTTGGCCTGATTTAAAATAGGTTCGCTGCGGCCCAGGGGGTTATTATTTCCCTGGGCCCGGTGGGGAGGCTTTCGCAGTTCATCCGACAGGCTTCAGAAGGCATCGCTGGAGACCGGGTTGGAAGGTTATGAGCCTTCCCGGGTAGCTCAGGATGGTTGACGCTCACCTATCGGATTTCAAAGAACTGTTAGTCGTTGTTGAATCGCGCTAGACGGACTTACGCCTATGCGCTCGATTCACTCACTGTCGGAGATCGATCTCCCGTCCACCATTCTTTGCCCTCTTCTGATTATTCATCTGCGGAGAGCTGTAAGGACCCTCTTTCTGATGAATCAGAGTCGGGTGGGCCCGCGGTGGACACCGTAATGCAGCGAAGCGGTCTGGCCAGACCTACATGCTTCGGTATTAGTGTGGCATGGGTTTGGGTGGGAGTTACTTGGGCGTTTTGCGTAAGTTGTTGACGAGACGGGTAGAAATAATTCCCACTTGTCTGTGACCATCCGTTCGCGATAGCATGAGGCTGTGGGACAATTCCAAAGAATCACGATGAATCCAGAAGTGATGGGCGGCAAACCGTGCATCCGCGGTATGCGTGTTACCGTCGGCATGATTGTTGAATCCATGGCCGCGGGGAGAACCATCGAGCAATTGCTGGCGGACTTCCCCTATCTCGAAGAGTCTGATATTCGCGAAGCCCTCGGATATGCAGCCCGTTTGGCTCAGGGCTACGAGATTAGTTTTGCAAGTTGATGCACCTGCTCATCGATATGAACCTTACCCTGCGTTGGGTTGATTATTTGCGGGGTGGCGGGCACGAGGCGACCCATTGGTCAACAGTTGGTGCTTGCAACGCCACAGACCCTGAAATCTGCGAATATGCTCGAACCCATGGGCTTATTGTCATGACCAACGACCTGGACTTCCCTCATATCCTGGCTCTTACCCGGTTCGCTGCGCCCAGTGTTATTTTACTTCGCAATGAACCGCTTGTCCCGGAAATACGTGGGCTCGCTGTTCTGGCGGCCCTCAGCGTATGCGCTGAGGAACTTAAGCGTGGTGCGATCGTATCTCTCGATTTGTCGGATCTGCCCCGAGTCCGCGTATTGCCGCTCTGAGGCGGGCGGAGCACAATAGTTTCACTTAACTTTATCCTTAAAAAAGCAGTTGAGTCTTTGTATTGCGGCAATCCGCTTCACTTGTAAGATGTTGCGGGAATCCGAATGGTCACCCAATTGGGTGAGTTCGTATTGCGGGTTGTATCGCCGGGGCAAACAGGGGACGGACAGCGAAATTCCGGCCAAAAACGCCGGAACTTCATGTCCGTCCCCAGTTTGCGGAGTCTGGCTATCCTCAGGAATGCATTGGCAACTGCTTTTTCAAGGTTTATGTGGATATTTGTAAAGTACGGATTCCAATCCATTGCCGGTGCGTCCACGGACGATGTGTAAGAAGTTGAGATGACTTAGTAATCTTGAGTCATGCAGTTTGCCAACTCTATAAACTGTTCAACGCGCTGAGGAGGCTTCGGCCAAGTACAACTCCACCCGGTCCGTTGTCCGGGTCGCTACGCCGCAGCCGAAGAAGTCTGTATCTTCGGTCCATATTGGGCAGTCCAACGCAAGCGCTGAGGCAAGTACAGGCCAATCACCCTCGTCGCGACGATCTATCCGCTCGTGTGCGATGGTCTGACATTTTGAGTATGTCTCCGTGTCGATAGTCTGAACAATGCGTGCAATTAAGTTCAGCGCCTGCATTGCGGGAAGGACCGGCAAACCGCGGCCTTCCAAGATATCAGGAAGCCTCTCGCTGGCCTCCAGGAAAGCTGTATCCGGCGCGAGAAACTCAACGTGATCCGCGTACTTGCGAAGCATTAGTGAGACTCGCGAGCCGAGGACTGCTCGAATCAAAATATTTGCGTCGAGCACGATTATGATCAGTTCTTTCGTGTTCGACTTTCACGACGAAGTTTTTTGAAATCGCTGACCAATTCATCCTCCGCCGTTCCGGCAGCGGCGATCAGTGCCTGCATTTTTTCGCCTGCTATGCGCAGTGCTTCCAGATCGGCGTGGCTCGGTTTGGGTTTAGTGGGTAGGTAGATACCGATAGTGGCGCCGTGGCGAGTGATGGCCACCGGCGATTTGGATTCGAGATAGGCGGACAGGTTCTCGCGGAATTCGCGGATTCCAACTTTTTTGGTTTGCATGGCATTTGCCTAATTGTGTACACAAGGATAACACAATTGGGGGCGGGTGCCACTCGCCCGCAGAGTGCCACTCCAATGTCACTTACATTGCATTCATGAGTCGAGCTTCTGATTTGGTGAGCGATTCATTGGGGCATTGCGGTGGAGGGCAATTGGGGTCAGACATCCCATTTTCGGCCGAAAACGGCCGAAAAAAGGTGTCAGACCCCAAATGCGACGCGTCGTCCTAGTCAATGTAAGAGACATTAGAGTGCCACTCGGCACCACATTAGAGAGAAGAAAGTTTGGGGTTGGAGAGGTAGGCGTAGCGGTTGATCCAGATGCCGTGTTTGCTGGCCTTTCTTGCGATGGCGAGGCGGCGGCGGAAGTCGTCGAGCGGGCCGTAGCCGTGGACTACGGGATAGACGGGGCGGGGGCCGGCCTGGTTTTGGGCGTAGAGCACTTTCTTGGTTTGGGCGTTTTCCCCGGCGGGGTGCGGGGCGTCGGGTTCGGGGTAGACCCAGTCGGAGAGTTTGGTGGAGTTGTTGGTGTCGGTCAGTTCCATCCAGAGTCGAAGCGCCTGCACGATGGCGGCTTCGCTGGCCTTGGGATTCGCTTGTTTCAGGGCATCGCCGTAGAAGCGGAGCATGACGGGCCAGTGCATGGTGTAGAGCTTCATGCAGATGCCATCGACGTGGGCGGCGACGCGCTTGAAGTCCATGCCGGAAGCCATGGAGAAGGGCGGCGGGAAAGCGTTGGCGAGCAACTGTTTTTTGCCGACAGTTTGACGGAGGACGGTAAAGAGTTCTTCGACGAGGGTGGCTTTGAAACGGAGCCATTCGGCGATCCATGGGTGCTGGCGGAGTATGTCTGGAGTGTTTTTGAGTAAGTCGTCAGTTAGTCCGCCGTGCATGCGGGTGTAGAGAGTGGAGGCGTTCTTTTTGAGGGCTTCGAAGTTGAACCCTAAGCGAGTAGCTGCAGCCCGGGCGTGGTCGCTGAAGTCGAGGAAGACGTCGTCGAGGAAGTAGGGCGGGTACTCGGGCCAGTCGTATCTCATGCCATCGATTTCGGGGTAGGCACGGAGTAAGTCGCGGGTCATCGCATTCAGGTAAGCGAGGATGTGGGGGCTGGCTAGGCTGCCGTTGTTGGCCAGACGTTTCGGGGGGATGCGGCCATCGGGGAGGCGCGGGGCGTCGTGGGGCTGCGGGCCGCCGAACTGAACGCGGTAGCCGGGCGGAATGGCGGCCTGGACCTGAAAGTAGACCTTGATTTTACGGGTCTGTGCGGCGCGGATGAAGTCGTGGATGATGTGGCCGTGCTGGGTGGTGAGTTCGTTGGTAGTGGGCGGCTGATAGCGCAGACCCTTGTAGAACGACACTTGCGGCGTGAAGCTGGGGGCGGTGCGAACGAAAAGTTCGCGCTTGCCCCAGAGGGGGCGGTCGAGGAGGCGGACGCTTCCGGCTCCGGCGTCGATGGGTGGTTCACGGCTGCCGGTCTTTTCGTCGGCGGGCGCCATGACGTATGGCGAGGTGCTGACTGCCGTGACGCCGGCGGCGGAGAGGCGATCGAGGACTCCAGCGATGCCTTCGTTTTGGATGTATTCAGGCATGACTGTGACGCCGGTGAAGCTCATAGTTTGCGTACGCGCAGGTCGCGGAAGTCGACTGACGCGTCCTCCTTGTGGATTTGCAAGCCGATTTGGCCGGGCTTGAGGTCGGCGGCGGGGAGGTTGGCGGTTTCGGCGACGAGTTCGCCATCGAGCCAAACTGTGCAGTGTGCACCTTCGAGGCGGATTTGCAGGAGAAACCAGCGCTCCTCGTAGTCCTGCGTGGTGGTGCTGCGTTCGACGCCGTAGATGCTGCCGGTTTGGTAGACGCCGTCAGTGGGGCTGTAGATTTGGATTTCGAAACCGCGGAACTTCTTTTCGTCGGGCGAACCGCGCAGGAAGATGCCGGAGTTGACGCGGTTGTGGCTTCGGACGGCGGCGGTTAGTTCGAAGTTTTCAAAGACGGGCGGGGCGTAGAGGATGCCGTGTCCGTTTTCGCCGGTGAGGGAGCCGTCGCGGACGAGGAAGGTTCCACCGCCGCGGAGCTTCCATTCGTCGATGGAGTGGCCGTTGAAGAGGTTTGTGTATTGAGTGGGGCTGCCGAGATCCTGCAGGCGGATGTTGCGGAAGGCCGCGCGGTAGCCGAGATCCTGGAAGCCGATGTGACCGCGTCGGAGGCGGTGGCGGAGTGCGGGGTTCTGGGAGAGATTGACGTCCTGCACGACGGTGCCGTCGATGCGGGCGGTGAGGTGGTCGCCATCGAGAATGATTTCGGCGCGATGCCAGGCGTCGAAAGATTCGGGGAGGGCGTTTTTCGGGGGCAGCGCGCCGGCGATGGCGCCGGTGATGTATTTGGAGCGCTCTTTGTGGTAGTCGTGGGCGAGGTAGATGGAGAGGCCGGATTGGGATGGGCGACCGACTTCGGGGGCGCGGAGGAGAACCGAGGTTTCGGCCCATTGGGCGAGTTTGTATTCAAATTCGAGGCGGAAGTTTTCGTATTCAGCGGTGGTGCCGAGCCAGTTGGGGTAGTTGCCGAGGCCGCTGGTTGTGAGTTCGCCGGCTGTGGCGGCGAAGGTGGCGCGGGGGCCGTAGTGACGCCATCCGGCGAGGGTCTTGCCGTCGAAGATCGACTGCGGTTCGGCGGCAAGCAGGCAGAGTACGAGGGGGAGCATCAGTGGAGGATGGTGAGCGCGGTGGCGGCGAGGGAGACGCCTATTCCGGCGCTGGCGATGGCGGCATACCAGGCGATTTCGCGTTTGGTGAGGATGGCGAGGGAGCAGACTACGATGGCGATTTCCAGGAAGACCTCGCCGAGGTGGAAGCGGACGGCCTTCTTGCCGGAGGTTTCGCTTTCGTGTTCGAATTCCTTGGCTTTTTCCTGGATCGCTTCGCCTTCCTTGGTGTAGCGTTCCATGTTGCCTTTGTACTTTTCCGTGAGCTTGACGGCGGATTCGCCGGAGATGGCGCTGAGGATGTCGCTGGCTACATCAGACTGGTAGCGGCGAAGGGACTTGGCCTGATAATAGGCCCACTGGTCGGAGGCTTTTTGCTGGTTGAGGAGTTCCTCGGTGGTCATGATGTGACCGGAGACGGCGACGATGGCGAGCAGTGCGGCGATGATGGCCATGGTGGCGCCGACTTTGCGACTTAGCGGGTCGTTGGCGTGGTGGGCGCTTTCGTGTAGTTCTTCGTTGACTGACATAGATATTAGGATATGGGAGTGGGGGGTGGTTGTCTAGGGTGGGGTGGGTGAGAGGCGGGTGAATTGGCACAGTGGGCCTATCAGGATGTCAAGGTGGTGAGTGTTTGGAATGGTGGGGCGCCGGGGATTTGCCGCGTGGTTTAATGCGGCAAATATACTGGTGAATTTCGGTTATGCGCCGGAGAAGGTGCGGCAGAGAAAACTTGTAGTCCTACTGGCGGGAGTGGGGACGCCGGTTGTTTCCTGGCTTACGACGGTAGCATCTCGTCAGTAGATTGCTATGGCGGCTACCATCCAAGCGAGCGCTTGCCAGGCTGGGCCACAGCCTGATACTTAATCGCTTTAATACATAGGATTCGGGCACGCCTGAAACATTTACACTGGCGGTGCGCAAAGCGGAACTCCCGCACCTCCAAGAAGCTCCATTTCCCGGACCATACGGCAACAGCAGCCATGTATTCGTTGGCCACTCGCATGCATTATAAACAACAGGTGACAACAATGAAATTCCTCTCAATTCTACTTCTCACGGCCTCTCCCCTCTTTGGCGAAGCACCTGCAATTGACGGGACTCAAAACGGCGAGGGTTACGTTTATTTCGGCGGAATCTGCGGAAAAGACGATGGATGTTATGCCCAATTGCTAGGCGGCGTGGGCAACTTTTACATCGTTCGTGAAAGCGAGTTCGGTGACCCTGTCGATGTCAACGCTTCGCACTTTCGCGGCGTCTATGTTGGAGGTGAGTTCGGCTATTTTTATCAGCCATCAGAACCCGGCGCCGGCCTCGGTCGCGGGTTCATCAACTTGGGCTACAGCCAGATCAACCGCGAGAATCCCGGCTGGGTAGTTCCCTTCGCAGAGTTGGGCGTGGGCGGCTATTTCAGAAGCGGCGGAGTGTGGATGGGAAAAGTCGGGGGCGGAGCCACATTCTGGTTCCATCGCCGTTTCGGTATACGCGGAGCGGCCTGCTGGGAGCGTCCTCTGCAAAGCCGCTACTCTGGCTACAACGGCGTTGTGATCACATTGGGCCTGTCCATCCGCTAAATGCGCGATAGGCGAAACCGCCAGTCAATAGGCACCTACTGTGAGTGTTCGGCAGGTGTGTGCAGTTTCACGGGAACAACTAAGCGTGGACCGGGTTTCAGAGCAATTGGACCAGAAACAACCAGCTACACCTATCGACATCCGCCTGAGATGGCCACGGCATTGGCATTGGTATAAGGCGAATCCTGCCACTTGGATCAGCTTGGGTCCAGTTCGCCGGCCAGATTCAGCAGGGAAACTGATTCCGCGTGATCGCATCTGCTGGACATGGCTGCGCGATGTTTGGAGCAACGGGCCATGTACCTTTGTCATCGTCAGACCCAAAACCGTCATTATTTGGAGCGCAGAAGCTTCGGCCTGTTTTGCCAGAGCCGTTGACGCTGTTAGTTGGAGGGCTTGCCTTCATTGCGACGCGTGTAAATAATTTCCTTGCGTTGAGGGGTCGCGGCGGCGATGCCGGCCGAAACGCCACCAATCAACAGTGCGCCCCCTGCAGCGAGTGCAGCGGGAGGCGCGTCGCAGTTCCGCTGCCCTGAATCGCTTAGACAGGCTGCAGCCATTAGCCCACCGCCAGCGGCGCCAGCTATGAGGCCCACCCACATCGCTCTGCGGCCGCGTGACATACCTTTTAGCACTGTTACTTGAGCGATTTCAGACTTTGCTACCTGCGTAGTCTTTGATTTGTCTTGGGTAATAGTTACCCCGTCATCATTTGAGGATTCAAAGAGGCCTTCCGTTGTCTTGCCGGAAAGCAGAACAAGCTGCACTTTCTTTCCACGTTCGATATTGGATAGGCGGCCCCAGGACTCCTGTTGCGCCACCAGAATTTGTTGAGAGAACAAGATCGGAAGAAGCAATGCTAACAGATGTGTCATTTCGTGGTACCTCCATTCAGTGTTAACAGTGTTACATTACACAGAAGATTAAGAACTTCCTGTGAATCCTATCCACGCTGTTGCCCGGCCAGCCAGAGAAACTAATTGACGCATTGTTTCCAGCCTGGCTTAAGGGGACATTTCTACTTTGCGTTGACACTGCGCGCGCGAGTGCAGCGTCCGCATTCTTCGGCAGATGAATGTGGGCGAGCCACCGTGATTTCGAAGGTGGACTCACGGTTGTAAAATGGCAAAACGTGAGCTTGGCTGGCTACCCGCGATATGCATCAAGAGAACAAAGGATGCAAGAAACGCTATTTAACAATGCGATATTCAGGCATTGGCGCGTCGAGATGGTGGCCGATCAGATAGCCAACCACTCCATAAATTGGAATTGTAAGCAGAACCAAACCTGGAGCCGGACCCTCCTGTCCCTCCATGCTCTTCGCCGACGCGGCGGCAATAGCCGCTCCTGCCCCCAGGCCCGCAAGTCCGCCGATCATTCCTTTCCGGCCTTGCTTTCCCAGGAACCTCAGATCGGTTACTTCGGTGCGTGGAATGCGCCCTTCGCCGCCGGATCCGCGCCATTGTTTATCGATTTTCCGATTTGACTCAACGATCAGTGCATCTTCTTCAATCCGCTTCAACACGGCACGAACAGTCGTTCCCTTTGCGAGGAAGATGTTGACACCGCGATTTGTAAGCCGGAGTTGTGTCACGTCCTGGCGTAACTGCTCCCAGGTGACGGACTTCACTTGTGGTGGTGGCGCTGCGCCGATCGGCGCGGCGATTAAAGTCAGGGCGAGGGCAAACAAAAGATAAACAGATCTCATTTGCATCTCCTGTTTAACTTATATGCTCTTCCCTGTGTGGTGTCAATGGGAGAATAGACTTTTTCAACTCTCAAGGCGAGCGGGGTAGGAGTTTGCAAATAGATTTGACCTTTAAACCCGAGAAGGAGCAGTTGAGCGCATCTGGAAAAGCTATCTCTAACATTTAGCAGCGGTTGCATACAACGTGCTCGTCACATGCCGGGTGACTCGCATTGCTGTCGGTATCTCGTGGGGGAAACTGGGGATGGCGATTTCCAGTTTGGCTCTGACTTTGGCGGATCGGAGGGCGAACGAAGAATGGGCTCTTCCTTAGTTACTCGACTTTTCGACGGCGCATATGCGTCATGGATGCTGTGAGGCTGTTTGCAAAACATGTTCTCTGGTTGCTCGCGGCTCTGCTGATTGTGGCCCTTTTCGGCGTCCGTTCTTGGCGTTTCGAAAATGGCTCCGCTCGTAAGGCAGCCGCGATGGCACAGATTCATTCCTTCCAAGTTTCGTTGAATGCGTTCCAGGGAGATACGGGTACCTATCCGAGCGAGGTTCAGGGATTGGAGGCTTTGTGGTCCGATCCTGGAGTTGATGGATGGAATGGGCCGTATATATTGAAGATGGTGCCGACGGACCCCTGGGGTGAGCGGTATACCTACTCGTTGGTAGATGGGCGGCCGCGGATTGTTTCTCTGGGGAGTGGGACGGACATTGCTAGCGATGGGTTTGCGGGGGCATCGCTTCGCCAATGAGCAAAACCGTGTTTGGCTTACTGTCGTTAGGAGTTTTAATTTTGGTAGTTTACTCTGTCTCGTGGGATCCGCCACCTAAGAGACCTCCCAAAATGCGTCAAGAGATGGGACAGATCACTGCTTTTCTGACGGCGCTTAATTCTTATCGCGAGGACATTGGCGCCTATCCGAAGGAGGAGCAAGGGTTGAGTGCTTTGTTTGTGAATCCTGGGGTTGTGGGGTGGCGCGGGCCGTACTTGCGTGGCGGGTTGCCGGGGGATTCGGCGGGGCGGGCGTATCGGTATCGAGTGGTGGATGGGCGACCTTGGTTGGCTGGGAGTTTGGTGGATTCGGATGGGGGCAGGTAGGGGAGTAGTGACAAAGGTTTTGGTGCTAGACTCGCATGATATGAATCGCGGGATACAAGTTAGCCTTACCGTGCTGCGTATGATCTACGCGGCGTTCTGGACAGCAATCATCTTTGGCCCGCCGCCTCCACGTCACTCGGAACCTGCGGCGGAGGCATTCTGGGTGGCGATTGAGGCCACCAAATTTATGGTGCCGCTGCTGGGTGGGTGTTATTTCCTTGGTGGTGTGGCGCTTTGGTTCCGGCGTACTTCACCGTTGGGGTTGGCGTTGCTTTCTCCGCCGATGGTCATCATCATCCTTTTTGACATCCTGCTGGCAAAGGAGGCGGGACCGTGGATTCCTATCGCGTTGATTCATGCGATTTTGCTGTGGCACTTTCGTTCGGCTTTTACCTCGCTTTGGTCGTATGGGGTGGAGGCGACGGCGGTAAGTTCCCGGGGACAGACTGCTGTCCGTCCCCGGGCTTGATTTGATTAGAAGTTATACTTCAGCGCGAACTGAATATTCCTCGAAGGTCCCGAAGAGGAGATCGTGCTGAAGTTCACGTCACTGCGATTCGTATTCGGGCCGCGAAGATTCACGTGGTTCATGATGTTGAAGCCGTCAGCCTGGAACTGCAGTTTGTGGCGGCCATCCTTGGTGATGCTAATCCATTTGCGGAGGGAGAAGTCCCACAGGTAGAGGCCCGGGCCGCGGGCGATGCCGACACCTTCGTTGCCCAGCCGTTCGTTCGGGGCCGGACCAAAGGCGGCCGGATTGAACCATGCATTCGCGCCTCTCTGATCCGCAGGCAAGAGGACATCGCCACCCAGATAATCGGCACGGCGGCCACCGATTGACGTATTGGCGCTAATGGTAAACGGAGCACCAGTCTGATTGCGGGTAATCCCGCTGAATTCCCAACCCATCAGCGACCGCTTGAGCACTTCGTTTTTGAACCGCTTCATGGGGATCTGGTAAGTGTAGGTGATCACCAGAATGTGGTTACGATCGAAGCTGGCGGGACCGTAGTTGTAGTGCCTGTTGTAGGGATTTTCAGGGTTATCGCCGTTGCCGCTGGAATCAGTCAGCACCTTGGAAAAGGTGTAGCTGGTGGTGAGCATCAAGCGGCCTTTGCGCCGGGCGGCGTAGGTTTGGAGCGAATGGTAGTTAGATGTGGAGTCGCTCAAGCGCTGGCGGATATTGGAATAACCCAGGTATGGACGCACGGCATTGTCCGCCGGACGCTGGGCGGTGGGGATAGTGCGTAACTGCACCAGGGTGGAGAACGGTATCTGGTTGATATCGGGCTGACGGATCAGGTGGCGGCCGACGTTGGCGACATAACTGGTTTCGAAGAATATGCCCTTGGGCAATTCCTGTTGAATGCCATAACTCCAGCTCATCGTATACGGAGTGCGGAGGTTGGGGTCGATGGCGTCAATGCTGCCGAGGGGGGAGAGAGCCGAGGCGGTTCCACCACTCGGATTGCTGATGTTGCCGCTGTCGTAACTGACGCTCTGCAGCCACGGCGCGTAGTTCAACATGGGGAAGATGATGTTGCCTTCCGGCTTATCGTAGAACATGCCAAAGCCGCCGCGCATGGCGGTTTTGTTATTGCGGAACGGGGCCCAGGCAAAGCTGAAGCGGGGAGCGAAGAGCAGTTGCGGATCGTAGAACCCGCGCTCCGCGCCGGCTGGAATCAGCTTGAGGGCAGCGGCGTCGAGGCCAACCATGCGGCCCATTTCGCTTTCCGGGACGCCGTCGCCAGCGCGCACCAGACCGTTAAATTGATTGCCGGAGTTGGGAACGATGATGCCGGCGTTAGTGACACTGACCGCCCTTTTCGGATCGTAAGCAGAGGGGATGAAGTTAGTGATGTTGTTAGCCTGGGTGTAAGTGGGACGATTGTGCTGCCAGCGCAGGCCAAGCTCGATACTTAGTTTGCGTGTCAGCTTCCAGCTATCGGTGACGAAGCCTTCCCAGGAACTGAAGCGAAAGAAGCCGATGGGATCGGCGGAGGCTTCGCGGTAGGTGCGGAAATTACCCATGAGTGCGTCGGCCACGGAGTTACCCGAGTTATTACGGTTGCCGCTATCGGCGGAGTAATTGATGTAACCGTCATATTCCGAGCGTACATTCTGGTCCTTGCGGTTACGGATATAAGTGAGGCCAACCTTGGAAGTGTGCTTTCCCCAAATGTAAGTCAGGCTGTCCATGAGCTGAATATCCGTGGTAGGGGACATCAGCGCGGCGTTGGGTCCGCGAAGGTTGGAGAAGCCGTTCACGTCGATATTGGGCATGCCGTCGGCTTTGTACCAACCGCTGCCATTCTTGAAGACCTGCGGGAAGACAAAACCGTATTTGGAGCGGGTCCAATCGTCGCCCACCATGGGGATACGCTGGCCGTTCCAACTGGCGTTGATCTTGGCTTCATTTACCATATTGCCGCGCGGCATCCAGGTATTGCTGATCTGGTAGCCATAGCCGGGGCGATTGCGTTTGGTAGGGGGTCATGGGAAGGTTGGAGCTAAAGAAGGTGCCGTAGGGCTCGATCAAATCGTAGTTGTCGTGCAGATAACGGAAGTAGACATTATTGCTGTCGCTGACCTTGTAATCGGCGCGAATGATTTCCTGCCGCCAGTTAAACGGGTTGCTCACCTGGTGGGTGATGTTGTTGCCCGTTGTCGTATCGGTATACAGCGCAGCAATGGATTTCATATTGTTGTAGGCGTTGGCAACGGCTTTGCCGTCGGGCACGATCAGGGCAGAGATGTTGCGATTGGGCACTGGTTGGGTGGTGCCGGGATAGTAGAGATTACCGCTGCGCTTGCTGAAGTCGCCGGCGAGTTCGGCGTTGGTGGGAACGGTGCGGCGGACAGGATCGGTAAGCTTGCGAATGCGCTTGTATTCCTGGCCAGCGAAGAAAAAGAGCTTGCCGCGTTTGATGGGGCCGCCGAGGTTCCAGCCAAAGTTGTTGTAGCGGAGAGCACCCTTGATGGGCGCGAAATAATTTTTTGCGTCGAGGATTTCGTTGCGCAGGAATTCGAAGGCGCCGCCATGGAACTGGTCGCCACCGCCCTTGGTAACAACGTTGATGGAGGAACCGGAGTTGCGGCCGAATTCGGCAGAGAAGTTGGAGGACTTGATATTGACTTCGCGGATGAAATCGATACCGACGTTGTTGACCTGGCTGCCGTTTGAGCCGGAGTCCATATTCGAACCACCGTCGATGCTGAGGTAGTTGGTGTTGCCGCGGTTGCCATTGACTGACTGGGCGGTGATGCTGAGACTGGTAGTGAGGGCGAGTTGATCTTCGTCGAGCAAAGCGGCGCCAGGAATCAGCGATACCAATTGCATGTAATTGCGGCCGTTGAGGGCCATGCTTTGTACCTGTTGGCTATCGATGACACGCGAGACTTCGCCGGAGACGGTATTGACCTGTTCGCCGGCGGCTTCGATCACTTCGACGCTGGCGGTGACGTCGCCGATCTGCAGGGCGAAATCGACGGTGACACGGCCATCGGCGGCAAGGTTGTTGCCTGACCGCGCGGCTTTCTTAAAGCCTGCATGTTCGACAGCTACGGTGTAGTTACCGACCGGCAACGCAGTGGCAACGTAGAAGCCGTTGGAATCGGTTTTGAGGGTGCGCGTCAGTTTCGTTTCTTCGTCGGTGATGTTGATTACCGCGTTGGCGATGACGGAGCGCGAGGAGTCAGTAACAGTGCCTGAGATGCGGCCGACAATGCTTTGGCCGAAGGCGGAGGATAACAGAAATGCGATTAGTAGACAAAATCGGATGTTCATTTAGATACCTCTAGAATGCTTATGACCGGAAATTACTTAAAGAGTTATTTGCCTGAATTTTAACCTATGTAAACGCGTGGGTCAATGGGGAAGGGAGCTGGTTGGTTAGTTGTTCGGGGATTGCCGTTTAGGGCAAACCGGGGACAGACAGCCAAATTCCAGCTAGAAAACGCTGGAAATTGGTGTCAGTCCGCCGGTTTGCGACGCGTCGCATGTGGCGAGTACGGTACCTTAGAGGGAGTACATGGGTGTTCTCTTTAACGCAAGCAGTATCAGCAAGTCCTTTGGGGCGCGGCTACTTTTTGAAAATATTTCGTTTGGTCTCTCGGATGGGGACCGGCTGGGGTTGATTGGGCCGAACGGCAGCGGGAAGTCGACGCTGATGCAGATTCTGGCCGGCAAGGAGACAGCCGATGACGGCGTGTGCTCGTTGCGCAAGCTGACGCGGCTGGCGCACGTGCCGCAGGAATCGACCTTCACGCCAGGGCTTTCGATTCGCGAGGTGCTGGAGCAGGCCATCGCGGATTCTCCGATTCCGGAAGATGAACGCGACACACGGTTGCATCTGACGCTGGGGCGGACGGGTTTCATCGATGCCGAGGTCGAGGCGCAGTCGCTTTCAGGCGGCTGGAAGAAGCGCTTGGCGATTGCGGCGGAGCTGGTGAAGACGCCGGACGTGCTGCTGTTGGACGAACCGACGAACCACCTGGATCTGGAAGGCATACGGTGGCTGGAAGAGCTGCTGCAGAGCGCGCCGTTTGCGTGCATGGTGATCAGCCACGATCGGTACTTTCTGGAAAACGTGGTCACGCATATGGCGGAGATCAACCGCACGTATCCGGATGGTCTGTTCTATGTGAAGGGCAACTATTCGGAGTTTCTGGAGAAGAAAGACGCGTTTCTGACGGCGCAGGCGAAGCAGCAGGAAGCGCTGCAGACGGTGGTGAAGCGCGAGATCGAGTGGTTGCGGCGCGGGGCGAAGGCGCGAACGGGGAAGTCGCGGGCGCGGACGAATTCGGCGCTGGAGTTGATTGGCGATCTGAAGGACTTGAATGCGCGGACGCGGACCAGTACGGCGGCGTTCGATTTCACTGCGACGGACCGGAAGACGAAGCGACTGCTGACGGCGGAGAATCTGTCTGTCGAGATGGGCGGGCGTCAGCTGTTCAAAAACTTGAACGTGGTGCTGGGGCCGGGCATGCGGTTGGGTCTTGTCGGCGCGAATGGCAGCGGGAAGACTACGCTGCTGCGGTTGTTCGAAGGGTCTCTGCAGCCGACCAGCGGGACCATTGAGCGGGCCAATGTATTACGCACTGTTTATTTTGAACAGGCGCGGACGTTTTTGGATCCGAAGATCAGTTTGCGCCAGGCGCTGTGTCCGGACGGGGACTCGGTTGTGTATCAGGAGCGCACGATCCATGTGAACAGCTGGGCGCGGCGGTTTCTGTTTGACGAGGATTCGCTGCAGTTGCCGGTGGGGAATTTGTCGGGCGGCGAGCGGGCGCGGGTGCACATTGCACAGCTGATGTTGCAGCAGGCGGATTTGCTGTTGTTGGACGAGCCTACTAACGACCTCGACATCAGCACTCTAGAGGTTCTGGAAGATACTCTTCTTGAGTTTGCCGGGGCGATGGTGTTGGTGACGCACGACCGGTATTTGCTGGATCGGGTTTCCACTACGGTGATGGGGTTGGATGGCTTGGGCGGGGCGCAGCAGTTTGCCGATTATTCGCAGTGGGAGCAGGCGCAGGCGGATGCTTTGGCGGCTTCGAAGGCGGCGGTGAAGGAAGCGGCTTATGTGGAGCGCGAGGTTGTTAAGCCTAAGAAGAAGCTTTCTTACAAGGAACAGAGGGAGTTCGAAGGCATGGAAGCGGCGATTCTATCGGCTGAGACCGAGCTGGAACGATTGCAGGCTTTGATGCATGATCCGGTTGTGGCGGTGGATGCGGTTAAGTTGCATGAGGCTTATGAGAAGTCTCAGGTGGCTCAGTTGGCGGTGGAATCGCTTTATGCGCGGTGGGCTGAGTTGGAGGGGAAATTGGTCTGATTGAGTTGGGAAGCATCGTGTAGGGAAAACCGGGGACAGACAGCGAAATTCCGGCAAAAAACGCCGGAAATTCATGTCAGTCCCCAGTTTGCAGAGTCTGCTTGCCCTTGGGAAATTACTTGGCAGGAAGAGCGAAGGCGATGTAGCCCTTTGGTAGATTGGGGCGCGCTACTGCTGACGGGTGGCCTTTGCCGGTGGTGATATTCGAGGATGCTTGGATTACCAGGTATTGGCGGCCGTTCACTTCATACATCGCGGGGATGCCTTCGGAGCCTGCGGGTAGTGTGGCGGTCCAGAGGACCTTGCCGGAATCCTCATCGAGGGCGCGGAGCTTGCCGTCGCTGGCGGCGATGAAGATCAAGCCTGTCGAAGTTACGATCATGCCGTGATGTTCGGCCATGAAGGCTCCGGTGTCGCGGGCTCCTTCGGCTTCTGCTTCCGCATCCTGACCTAGAGGGACTTTCCATTTGATGGTGCCGGTGTTGAGGTCGTAGGCGACGACCGATGACCAGGGCGGGCCGATGATGTAAGGCTGATCGGGATAGAGGCCCCAATTGGTGTAGTAGCGAACTTTGGGCGTCTGGCTGCCCTCGGGATACGGAGGGCCGCCGAGCGGGGTGTATTGACCGGCGGCGTTGCCGGGGCGGGCGATGAGGCCTCCTGGGGCACCTCCGTTGGCGACTACGGGGCCGCGGGGCGACTCTGTTTTTGCGACAGCGGGCTCGGCTGGTTTCTGGGCGTTGAGATAGTCGTAGAGTTGCTTGGCGGCGGTGTCATCGATATCTGCAAACGCGGGCATCTCGCCGCGGCCAGAGCGGACTGTGCGAAGGAAACCATTGAGCGGAACCTTGTTGCCGATGCCGGCTAGCGGGGGTGGGCCGGAGCCGGTGCGCAGGCCGTTGACTCCGTGGCAAACCTGGCAACGCGACGCATAGACAGCTTTCGCGCCGGTGCCTGTGGTGCGTTTGCCCAGCGGATCTTCGAGACTGAGCTGATAGATGGTGGGCCAATCCTGCGTGTTGAGATAGAGCAGACCTTTGGAAGGATTGACTGCGCCGCTGCCCCAATTTGAGCCACCGCGCGCGCCGGGGAGCGAGATGGTTTCGCTGGTGCTGGGCGGCGTATACAGTCCTTCGTTGCGCATTTTGTCGATGCGTTGTTTCCACGCGGCGCGCTCTTCGGGGGTTAGCAGATAGGGGTTCACGTCGTCAGCCGACATCTTCTGGCGGGCGAAGGGCGGCGGCGCGGTGGGGAAGGGTTGTGTGGGCCAGGCCTGTTCGCCGGGCATCAGGCTCTTGGGCACTGGACGTTCTTCGATGGGCCAGAGGGGCTTGCCGGTTACGCGATCGAAGACATACAGGAAGCCTTGCTTGCTGGATTCGGCCACGACGTCGACGGGCTTGCCGTCGTGCATGACGGTGAGGAGTTGCGGCGCGGCGGTGGCGTCGTAGTCCCACAGATCGTGGTGGACCATCTGGAAATGCCAAAGGCGCTTGCCGGTGCGGGCATCGAGCGCGATGAGACAGTTGCCGAAGAGGTTCGTACCAATGCGGTCGGCGCCGTAGTAATCGTAAGTCGGCGAGCCGGTGGGGAAGTAGGCGATGCCCCGCTTGGTGTCGACGGTGATTTCGCCCCAGGTGTTGGTTCCACCGATGTATTTCCAGGCGTCTTTGGGCCAGGTGTCGTAACCGAACTCGCCGGGACGGGGGATGGTGTGGAAGGTCCACGCGAGTTTGCCGGTGACGATGTTGTAGGCGCGGATGTCGCCGGGGGGCGATAGATAGGCTTCGCCGGGGGTTGAGCCCATAAGGATGAGATCTTCGAAGACGCGGCCGGGCGTGTCGGTTTGGATGCGGTTGATGGATTTGGGATCGCGGCCGAGGCCTTGGCGGAGGTCGACGAGTCCGCGCTTGCCAAAGGTGAGGATGGACTTGCCGGTGCGGGCGTCGATTTCTTCGAGGTAGTCGTTGATGGCGAAGATGAGGCGGCGGTCTTTACGGTTTTTGCTTTCCCAGTAGGCGATGCCGCGGGTGGTTAGGCCGGGGAGGTTTTCGTGGATCCAGATTTCTTTGCCGGTTGCTGCGTCGAGGGCGACGAGGGAGCTGTTCTTGGCGAGGACGAACATTACGTTGTCGACGATGATGGGATTGAACAGGTAGGCGTGGCCGTCGACGGTGGGGTAGTTCCAGGCGATCTGGAGTTGGTTGACGTTCGATTTGGTGATTTGGTCGAGGGCGACGTAGTGGGAGGAGTCGGGTCCGCCGCCGTAGTCGGACCACTGTTTGTGGGGTTGGGCGTTGGCGGTTAGGGTGATGGCAAGTAGCAGGAAGGTGGTGTTGAGCTTCGACATATTTCGCTTTCGATCATATCCGATTTGGGGGGGTAGCAGCCGGGGCGATTGCCAATCGCCCGCGGAGTGCCACTCCAATGTCGCTTACAGTGCATTGATGAGGCGAGCTTCCGATTTGGTGAGCGAGTTATTGGGGCATTGCGTTGGAGGGCAATTGGGGTCAGACAGCCCATTTTCGGCGAAAACGGCCGAAAAAAGGTGTCAGACCCCAAATGCGACGCGTCGTTCTAATCAATGTAAGCGACATTGGAATGTCATTCTGCCCTACTTATGGCTTCATGAATTCTGCTGGCTGCATCGCCCGCCTGGTAAAGCGCGACATGCGGACCGCTCCCTTGAAGTAATCCCTCTTGTTTATGCGCGTGCCAATGGACGTATGGCCCGCATCCTGCGGTGCGAACTCCAACTTGCCCTCGCCTTGTAACTCCCCGTTGACATAGTTACGCAGCATCTTGCCGTCGTAAGTGGTCGTGGCGACATACCACTTATCGGTTGGGTATATCTTGTCGCAGTTCAGGAGCGGGAGTCCGCCTTTGGTGGAGGAAACGTAGCTATCGAGGCACCAGCCGCCTTTGCGCAGGCGCGTCTCGAACAACATGCGGACTTGCGTGTCTGCGCCGGTCTTGGGGTCGAGCGCCGACAAGTGGAAGAAGCGCTGCTCCGGAGCCCCGTCGCCATCTGGGCGGAACAACACTTCCCAGGTGAAAGTGGTTGCGCCAGCCAAAGGATGTTGATCCAGGTAAATCGCATCGGTCTTGCCGTTGAATTCGATCGCCTTGCCAACTGGGGTGTCAATGATTCGGGGTTTGCCAAGTAAATGCGGAGCCAATCCGCCAATGCTCTCCAGGGAATCGAATGTCCAGACGACAGAGGTCTGGGCAAGCAAGGATGCAGGAAGTAACAAACTGATCATTAAGAATGTAGCGTGCACCTGTTAAGTATATCTCCAGAAACTTAACAGTTCTTTACCATTGCCCATGAACCCCAAATGCGAGCATCCCGCGTCATAAGGCCATAACCGATCTTCCCGAGTAAATGAGTTCACTCTAAAAGGAGAAATGTACCAGAATATGCTTAACGTAACGAGGCCGGCCGCAGTGGGGATACTGTTTGCCGCATCCATTTTTGCACAGGGACCCTTCGGCGTCCTGACGTCCAACACCGCGCCAGATCCGGCGACTGTGGTGGCCAATGAAGTGTCGCATTTGACCAGGTTGTTGACGCTGACCACTGCGCAGCAGACGCAGGCGACAACTATTTTTACGGCCGCTCTAAAGGCGATCACGCCGCTGAACACTACATTGGCGACCGATCATACGAACCTTGCGGCCGCGGTAAAGACCAATTCCACGTCCACGATTGATTCCATTTCCGCGAACATCGGCACCCTAACGGGCCAGATCACGGACATTCAAAACAAAGCGGACGCAGCGTTCTATGCCATTCTCACCGCGGACCAGAAGACCAAGCTCGATAGCAGCGGCGGTTTCGGTCCTGCTGGTGGACAGGGCGGGAGAGGAGGTGGACACCACTAATCAATAGCTGAACATTTTGGTTCGATGGAATCAATCACGCCGTGCGCGGCATGACTGAGTCAGATAAAGTTGTTCTTCCCGCGCTGGGAAGCGGTGATGCGATCGCGTTCGTGAATGGTGCGCGCTCCCTTCCTCGCGTGTGGTTGAATGCATAAGCGCGTTAGTCCGATGAGCACAAAGAGCAACCGGGGCGGAGCACTCCTACGCCGCTCCGGTATTTTCTGCATGGCCCGCATGATCGTAGTCCTGCTGAAAGTCTCCTCCTTTCGCTGAACCCCATTCCAATCAGCGGCAATTTGTTACAACAGGGTGCTTAACCGTTTTGGGGAGCGAGAAGGCTCAGAGGGTGTCGCATAGAGCAAACCACGGGACAGACAGCCAAATTCCGGTAAACATCGCCGGAAATTGGTGTCAGTCCCCGGTTTGCAGCGCCTGCGCGGATTGCTTCCCCCCCCCAAAACGGATAAGCACTCGTTACAACACGCTCACTCAAGGTCTGCGAGGCCTGTGCTACGCTAAAAGATTATTCCCCGTTCGAATGCAACTTCAATGATTAGCCCCTGTCAGAATGCTAATTCTCCAAGGACCAATAAATGACTCGCAATTTCTCTGTCCCTCGATCTATCATGCGGACGCTTCCGCTGGCTTTGGCTTTCGTTGCCGGATCCATCGCGGCGTTCGGACAGTTGGCAGGCTCAGGATCCATCAACGGCACCGTTAAAGACTCCACTGGGGCGGTAGTCCCTGGTGTCTCAATTAAGATTTTGAATACCAGCACTGGCGCCGAGCGCAAGACGGAAACCAATGCCGCAGGCATTTTCAATGCGGCGTTTTTGGCCCCTGGGTCTTACACGCTCGAAGCCGGCAAAACCGGTTTCGCAAGCATGAGCCGCAAGGGCGTTGTTCTTCAGGTCGGCCAGGTCTTTACCTCCGACTTTGCGCTCTCCGTTTCCGCAACACAGACCGAAGTAAATGTCACCTCCGAGGCCGCCTCGCTCGATCCGGAGAAGACCGAAGTCTCGCAGGTCATTTCTGAAACCGCAGTGAGCAATCTTCCGGTCTCCGGCCGCCGCTGGGACACTTTCGTTTTGCTCACTCCCAACGTCACCACCGATGGCACCAGCGGTATGGTTTCCTATCGCGGTTTGTCGGGCCTGTACAATTCCAACACTGTTGATGGCGCCAACAACAACCAGGCGCTGTTCTCTGAAGCACGCGGCCGCGCCGGTTCCGGCGCCTACGTCTACAGTCTCGATTCCATTAAGGAATATCAGGTGGCCGCTGCGGGCTATAGCGCCGAACTCGGCCAGGCCGCCGGCGGCATCGTCAACGCTGTAACGAAGTCCGGCACCAACCAGTTCCACGGCGACTTGTTCTACTATTTGCGCTATCCGAGTTGGAACGCCCTTGATCCATTTCCGAAATCTAACGGCATCTACACTCAGCCCATCCATCAATGGCAGCAGTTCGGCGGTTCGGTGGGCGGAGCGCTCATCAAGGATAAGCTGTTCGGCTTCTTCACCTACGATGGTTCGCGCAAGGTCAACCCGGTCACCTACACCAGCACCACTTATACTCCCACTGTCCGTGCATTGCCTTGCCCCACCCAGGTCACCTCTTCGCAGTGCGCTGCGGCAAATGCCTTCCTGGGCAGCCTGCAAGGGCAGTATCCGCGCGCAACCAACAACGACATTTTCTTTGGCCGTATCGACGCGATGCTGAACTCGAAGAACCATCTCAGCATGTCCTACGACCACATGAACAACTCGGCCCCGAACGCCTACTCCAACAATCCTTCTTATAACAACGACTCCATCCAGACCAACGGCAGCTATCAGTACCACGAACGCATCTTTATCGCCAATCTGGATACAGTGCTTTCCAACACGATTGTGAACAACCTGCGCTTCCAGTGGGGGCGCGATCTCGAAGTGGCCGGCGCCAACTCCCCGGCGCCTTACGTCAGCCTCTCAAACATCTCCAACTACGGTGAATTCTATGCGCTGCCGCGCACAGCTGAACCAGACGAAAAGCGCACTCAGATTGCCGATACCATTTCTATCTCGAAGGGCAAGCACCTGATCAAGGCCGGCTTCGACGTCAACCTGATTCACGAAGTCATGATCAACCTGTTCCAGGGAACCGGCCGTTACAACTACAACATCGGCACACCGCAGCAGGTGTTCAACAACTGGGTGCTCGATACCTATGGCATCAATGCTGGCGACGGACTGACCGGCAAGCACTACAGCAGCTTCGTCATGGTGAACGACCCCATCACCCATGTGGGCAAAGACGACTTCCACAACAACGACTATTCGTTCTTTGTGGAAGACAGCTTCCACCCCGTCAAGAATCTCACCTTGAACCTTGGCCTGCGCTATGACTTGTTCCTCATTGAACAGCCGCCGCAACCGAACACCACCACGCCGCTCAACAAGCTCTACACTTCCACCATCCGCAACCCCAAGGGCCAGTTTGCGCCGCGCGTTGGTCTGGCTTATCAGATCACTCCGAAGATGGTGTTTCGCGCCGGTGGCGGTCTGTTCTATGGCAAGACCACCAACACAACGTTCTATAACACCCGCGTGGAAAACGGCGTCTTCCAGCAGACTTTTAACTGCGTCGCCACTTCGTGCCCGCAGCTTACCTTCCCGAATGTCATCTGGACTCCTCCAGGCGCAGGTATGAAGGCGCCGTTCGCTGGTGCGCTCACCCCACAGGTGACCACCTTCGCTCCTCCGGCTACTGCTCAGGCCAGCCGTGGCCAGACTCCCGATTGGCAGAACCCCAAGGCTTGGACCGGTGACGTGACCGTGGAACGCCAGTTGCCCGGCGGAATTCTTGGCTCGGCAGCCTATGTCTTCAGCCGTGGCTTACACCTGCCTATCTTCGTTGACGCTAACCTCGCACCGGCAACGCAGACCAAGACGTATGACATTCTCAACTCCACCGGCGGCTTGGCTCAGGCCTACACGGTGCCGTTCTACACGCAACGCATCGATACCAACACCGGTATCATCAACGTGGGTTATCCGGCTATCAATAGCTGGTATAACTCGATGGTGTTGAGCGTTCGCAAGCCGATGAAGCACGGCCTGGAATTCACAATTAACTACACTTTGAGTAAGGCTCGGGATAACGGCCAGATCGCCGGAGTCAACGGTACCTTCGCGGGTAGCGTGGTTGCCGTCGACCCTAAGAACTTCAAAGCCGAATATGGCCCCAGCGAACTTGACCAGCGCAACCGTTTTGTTGGCAACTTCGTGTGGATGCCCACCTTCAAGCTGTCCAGCAAACCCGCCAAGTTGATTGCCAACGGATGGGGCTTTTCGACCATCGCAACCATTGCATCCGGTCACCCTGTTCAGGCCTACATCAGCGGAACGCCCAGCCCGCTCGACGGCGGTCTCACTGCCGGCGACGCAAGCAACGCCAGCGTAACTGCTGGTCGCGCCGGGTGGTTGGAGCGCAACCCGTACGTTGCTCCTGGATATGTCGACTTCGACATGCGCCTGGCGCGCCAGTTCTCAATCACTGAGAAGCTGAAACTCTACGTGCTGGGCGAGATGTTCAACATCTTCAACCACACCAACGTGCTCGGGGTTAACACCACGGCGTTCAACTACGCCGCTCCCGGCACTGGCGCCTGCGCAGGCCATACCAACGCCTGCATGGTACCCAGTCCGTCGTACATGGCCCCCTCCTCCACTTCGAGCCTGATCTTTGGGCCACGCCAGGTGCAGGTGTCGGCTCGCTTCTCGTTCTAGTAACTTGTTAAAAGACAAAGGCCGCATACTGCTGTGAGGCAGTATGCGGCCTTTGTGCGTTGTAGGGCGGGCTTTAGCCTGCGCGGGACTTAAGTCCCGCTTGCGATTATGCGGCGCACTCGCCTTTGCCCAGCTGCAAAGAGTAAGCCACGTCGTCGCCCCAATCCTGATACATCTCAGGAGTAAGTTCGGAAGGCTTCATCAGGTCGTAAGTCAGGCCGCGGAAGAACTCCACCTTGTTGCGCAAAACGTAGTCGCGGAACGACTCGGTCTTGCGGCGGTCAATGATGTAGTGGTTCAGCACGCGCTGCACGGCAACAGGCGCCAGTTTCGCCGGGATACTCTGCGTGGTAAACGCGTATCGCAGTATGCCATCTTTATCGAGCCCGCCGCCGAGCATCATCTGGTAGTACGGCACCTCGCGCCCATCGATCTTCTTCGAATTGCCGAAGAAGCCGAAGTCTGCCAGCCAGTGCTGTCCACAACTGTTCGGACAACCGCTGATCTTGATCGATAACTTGCGAACGGCCGGGTCGGTATAGCCACTTACCGCTTCAGACAGGGCCGCGCCCAGGTTCATCGACTTAGTAAGTGCCAGATTGCAGGAGTAAGCGCCGGGACAAGTCGTGGTATCCACGATTTCGCCGGCTCCAGCCTCAGCCAGGCCGAGCGCGTTCAATGCCGCATACACGCGCTTCAGATTGTGCACGGGGATGAATGCCAGCATCAGGTTCTGATCGATGGTTACGCGTATCAGGCTGTCGCCTGCGTCGCGCGCGATGGAGGCCAAGCCGCGCATCTGAACGTCGGTCAGGTTGCCCTGATCGCAACGAACGGTAACAACGCTGTAGCCGGTCTGTTTCTGTTCGCGCACGTTGGTTTCGAGCCAACGGTCCAAGCCCGGGTCTACCGCGGTCTGGCCGATGATCGGCAGCAACTCTCCGGAGCCGAGGGCGGGCGCCACAGAGCGGTAGCCGCCAAAACCTTCGGGGATCTCGACCGGAGTCGCGATGCCGCCGTTGGCGAGAATATCGGCGTACTCTTTCTCGATGGTCTCTCTTACCCATTCAAAGCCGCGGTCGCGAAGAATGAACTTCAAGCGCGCCTTGTTCTTGTTCTTGCGGTTGCCGTAGGTGTTGAAAACGCGGATGACGGCCTCAATGCGATTCACCAGGCGTTCCACGGGAATGAACTCATCGAGTACATGCGATTCCATTGGGATCGGCCCCAGCCCGCCGCCAATCACCATGTGGAAGCCCCGCTTACCGTCGACGATCTTTGCAGTCAGGCCCACGTCGTGCATGCCCGTGGCCACATCGTCTCGCTTGCCGCCAGCGAAGAAGGCGATCTTGAATTTGCGCGGCATGCTGTCGGTCAATTCCTGATGCAGGAAGGCCAGTGCCGTGGTCTGAACGTAGGGGCTGATGTCGAAGATTTCGTCATCGAACAGGCCTACCACCGGGCTAGCCGTCACGTTGCGAACCGTGTTGTAGCAGGCTTCGCGCGTGGTTAGGCGCACATCGGCGAGGCGATGCAGCAGCGCCGGCACGTTGGGCAGCCGCACGAAGTGAAACTGCATGTTTTGCCGCGTGGTGAGGTGGCCCTTGCCGGCCGCGTATTGCGTTGAGATCTCGGCCATTACGTCCATTTGATCGGCTGTCATGATGCCGCCAGGGACCTTGGTGCGGATCATCTGGACGTCGATCTGGCGTTGACTATAAATGCCGCGGCGCAACCGGATTGCGCGGAAGGCGTCAGCAGTGGTTTCGCCAGCGAGGTGCTTTTCGATATCCTTGGCGAATTGATCGATGTCAGCGCGGACGGTTTGGTCGTAAACGGAGGTACTCATTTCAATCTCCTCTATCTCTATAGAGATTACTACAATTTGATTTCTGCGTCAATTGACGCAGGGCGGAATCGGGGCCGGTAAATAATAGTTTAACCCGTAAACACGCCCGCGGTTTAGGGAGGCTGGCGCGCAGTTGGGTTTGCCTGTGGCGATGATCTCTTTGGCCGCCGCACGGGATGACACGGTGTAATCGATAGCCGGGTACTCCCACAGCTTCACGTAGCCCACTGTGATCACCATGCAGGTGACCAGCACGCCCACTGCAAAGTCTCGCGGTAGCAATGCACAGATGATCGCGACCACGGCTGCAGCCGCCACGAATTGCCAGTGCACCTGTTTCCAATCGGTCTTGGAAAGCCCTTCGGCCAAGGCTTCAGGCAGCACCGCCACTGCACTGGGTAGAATACTAAGCAGCAGGCCAGAGACGAAGAACACGGGCCGCGTTTCGCCCGCTTCGGCCAGAAATACACCGATCAGCGCGCAAACCGCCGGGGCCAGCGGCAACAAATAACCTGGCAATTTGTTGGTGGAATAGCTGAGGAACACAAAACCGAAGAGAAACCAGACCAACAGGAACTGCTTGCGGGGATGCGTCCAGACGTTCGCGCGGCACCACAACGCCAGCGCTGGCGTGAAGGGGAAGAGCAGGCCTGCGAGCACCGGAACATACCACCACCATTTCTGCACATGCTGTAGTTCAGGGCTGATAAATCTCAGAATATGGTGCTTCCAAATGAACTCATCGAAGAAGGCGCGTCCGTTGCGCATCTCGCACAAGGCATACCACGGTGCTGCGGTCAGCAGAAAGATTCCGATGGCAGGCAGCGTCTGCAGGATGCGTTTGCGCGCGTACCATGCGAGCGGGGCGGCCAGAGCAAGAGGCACCAATCCTTTCGCCAGCACGGCCAGGCCGAACAGGAAGCCCGCGGCGAGCGGCATGCGGCCTTCTTTGCGGCCGAGCCATTCCAGTGTCAGAAGCATCGCGGCGGCGAAGGCGGCGGTCATGGGCAAGTCGGTCAAACCGAAGTTGCTGTAGGCGAGCCATCCCGGCGAGACGGCCAGAATCGCCGTGGCGAAGGCGGCGCTTCGCTCATTGAACAAACGCCGTAAAATCCAGAAATAGAATCCGAGAAAGGCGACGCTGACCAGGGCAACAGGGACGCGCGGGGCGGCTTCCGCTGCCAGGCCAAGTTTGAAGCCCGACGCCGTCATCCAGTAAAGCAGCGGCGATTTCTCAAACCATGGTTTGCCCCACAGTCGCGGAGTGACCCAGTCGCCCGAATTGGCCATCTCGCGTCCGATGGCAGCATAGCGCGGCTCGTCTGGCCCAACCATGCCTACGCCATCGACGCGATAAAAATAGAGTACGAAAATGGCCGGGATTAGCAGGAGGTAGCGGGCAGGGGACACTAATCAAGTATAATGGCCGGGATGCGCTGTCTGCTTGGATTCCTCCTCTTGATGCTTCCGGTTTCCCGCGCCGCGATTGAAAAATGCGGCTGCGATGTTTCGCACCCGGAGACGCTGGCTAGCCGCGAATGCAGTTTATGCCGCGAAAGTGAAAAACAGGACCCGAATACGGAGATCTTTTTCTTGAAGGACGTGAATCCGATCAAGAGCCACCGTACGCTGGCGCTTCCGCGGAAGCACGGCGAAGGGCTGCACCAGCTAAGCCAGCTAACAGCGAAAGAACGTGCCGCTCTTTGGACCGCTGCCATCGCCAAAAGCAAGGAACTGTGGGGCGATGAGTGGGGCGTGGCTTATAACGGCGACAAAGTCCGCACGCAGTGCCACGTGCACATTCACATTGGAAAACTTTTGAAAGGAATCGAAACCGGCAACCCGATCACGGTGTACTCGGTGGCACAGATCCCGGTCCCGAAAGGGGACGGGCTGTGGATCCATCCGCATGGCAAGGGCATGCACGTACACCAGCATGAACAAACTTGCGAAACGGTTTTACTAAGATGAGTCTCGTAGAAATTCAGAAACCGCCATCGGCGGAAAACTCCGTCATCCTGCTGCACCCGGATGACAACATCGCGGTGGCGCGACTGGCGCTGCCGGATGGCCATAAGATTATCGTCGGCGGGCAGACGCTGGTGACGGTGAACTCCATTCCGATGGGGCATAAGGTGGCGCTGCGGCCTATCGCGGCTGGCGAAATGATACATCGCTACGGTCAGGCCATCGGACGCGCGCGGATCGACATCCTGCCCGGTCAGCATGTGCACACGCAGAACCTGGCGTTTGAAGAGTTGCACTTCAATTACGAATTTCCGGCGGAAGAGCGTCCGCTCGCGGCCTTGTCCGCGAATATCCCCACGTTTATGGGCTATTCGCGCGAGGATGGCCGCGCCGGTACGCGCAACTACATCGCGGTGGTTGCGGCGTCGAATTGTGCTGCTCACACGGCCGAACTGATTGCGGCGAGCTTTGCCGGCGAGACGCTACCCGATAACATCGACGGCATCGCTGTTTTTCCGCATGGCGATGGCTGCGGCCACTCCATTGGGCCCGATACGCAGCAGCTTCAACGGACCCTGACCGGGGTGATGCATCATCCGAATGTCGGGGCCGCGGTGATTCTCGGCCTGGGTTGCGAGGTCAATCAGATCGAGCATTATCTGGGACCGAACGCGCCGAAATCGGGAAGGCTTGTTGGCATGACGTTGCAGGCCACTGGCGGGACGCGCGCCACGGTGGACGCTTCGCGCAAGGCGATTCGCGACTTGATGGAGCAGTTGTCGGCTGAAAAACGCGTGCCTGTTTCGGCGTCGAAGATTCAGTTGGGCTTGAACTGCGGCGGTTCGGATTCCTTCAGTGGCATCACTGCGAATCCAGCACTGGGGTATTGTTCAGACCTTCTGGCCGAGATCGGCGCGTGTGCAATTCTGGCTGAGACTACCGAGGTTTTTGGCGCGGAGCATCTGCTGGTGAAGCGGGCGCGTAGCCGCGCGGTGGCTGAGAAGCTGCTCTATTACATCGATGGTTACAAGAAGTATCTGGCGCGCTTTGAAGGCAGTAACATGAACGACAATCCGTCGCCGGGTAACAAAGAAGGCGGGCTGAGTAACATTCTGGAGAAGTCGTTGGGTGCGGTAGCCAAGGCGGGTACTTCGCAGATGAATGAAGTGGTGGATTACGCTGAGCGCATCAACGGCCCTGGCTTCGTGATGATGAACACGCCGGGGTATGATCCGGCTTCGCTGGCTGGTTTGGCAGCGGGCGGATCGAATGTGATCTGCTTCACGACAGGGCGCGGCAGTGCCATCGGCTTCCCGACGATTCCAGTAATTAAAGTGGCCACGAACTCGGCTACTTATCGCCGCATGATGGATAACATGGACATCAATGCCGGCCGCATTGCGGATGGCGAAGCGACCATCCAGCAGATCGGCCGTGAGATCTTCGATATGGTGCTGCGCGTGGCCAGCGGCGAGCGGACTTGCGCCGAGCGGCTGGGGCATCACGAGTTTGTGCCGTGGCGCATCGGGCCGATGCTATAACCCGGCACCCGCCGAATATGAACTGGAACTGGCTGCTCTTTGGTGTCGCTCTGATTGCGATGGTGGCCGCCTCCGTGCGCGGAGAACCCACGTGGGGAGTGCTTTGCTCAATCCCCTTTATTGTTATCGAGGCGGTGACCCATTGGTCCGAAGGGAGTCTGCAGACTTGGCTTCTTAGAGTAGGTGGTGGTGTTGCCATTGCCGTGGCCGTGTTCCTGGCAATTTGGATTCCTCTTTCCTTTCTTCCCAATACCAACTTTGGCATGGATAGAGTGATCAGATTCTTATCCTCCTTGGCGGTCACTCCATTCCTTACCCTGGGTTTGCTGTTTGTAGTGACGAGGTACCAGATGCCCCGGCCTGGAGCAGGCGAAACATTTCGCGGCTGGCTTTGTTCGGTAGTGCTGGCTGAGGTTTTTTGCGGGGTGGCCGGGTTACTTGGTTGGGTTTAAGACTTGAACTTCTATTGCGGTGTTTCCGGCCAGGCGTGGCGCGGGTAGCGGCGTGAGAGTTCCTTGCGGACCTGCGGGTAGAGGCGCTGCCAGAAGCCTGCCAGGTCGGTTGTCATTTGCACTGGGCGCTGATTGGGGGCGAGCAGGTGCACCACAACCGGCACGGCGCCGCGAGCGAGGCGCGGAGTCTCCTTCATGCCGAAGAAATCCTGCAGGCGCGATTTGATCCACGGGGTCTGCCCACTGACGTAATTCACCCTGGTCGTGCGGCCGCCCGGAAGGCGGATCTTATCGGGCGCAACGTCCTCGAACATGCGGCGGGTGGCGGCGGGCAATTGGTCGAGCAAGGCCTGCTCAAGCGCTCCCGCCTCCAACTGCGCGCGTAACTCGGCGAAGTTGCGCAGGCCATAGCAGATGCTACGCAGGGCGACGGCAAGGTCGGGCGGCTCCATCTTCATATGTGCGGCGGCGAATTCGAAGCGGGCCTGCAATTCCGCGGTGCGTTCGGGACCGATCAAGCCTGCGTCCTGGGCTTTGGCGGCCAGCAGCGCTGCGGCCTGTTCAGGGTCGGGCTTGCCGCTGCGCGTCTGCTCAATGACGATGTTTTCATAGAGCAGTGCGCTGACATGTTCCACGCGCTCCGCCGTGCGGTTCCATTCCACACCACTTTGATCAATGACCGACTCGGGAAAGAGATCGAGCAGCATCTCCGGCTCCACCGCGCTGGCGATGCGCACCAAAGGCAGGCCTCGCTCGCGGCGGTCTTCAATATCCACTGCGACCAGGAATTGATGTTGGGTGACGCTGCTCATGCGGTCGAGCATGGCCTGGCCTCCTCCGCTCAATTGCAACTCGCCTGAGGCCTGCTTACGTGCGACGCGGTCGGGGAACGCAGCCAATACGGATAGTAATATCGCCTCGTCCGGAACATTGGGGTTGCGCGGCGGATTCACGATGCGGCGGATCTGTTCGTAGAGTTGTTTGGTGCGCGGGGCGAGCGAGGCTTCGGCTAGCAGTAACAGATCGGAAGGCGAGGGGTGCGGCGGTTCACCCTGCATGCGATCCCCTGCGCTGAGCACGGCGGCGACGCGGCATGCGAGGTCGCCCGCTTTGCGCGACATGGCTTCGACAATCATGCAGGCAAGCCGAGGATGCAGCGGCAGCGCGGCCATTTTGCGGCCAGCTGGGGTGAGGCGTCCCGCGGCATCGAGCGCATGCAGCCGGCGCAGCAACTGTTCGGCGGAGGCCAGAGCGGCGGCCGGCGGCGCTTCAAGCCAGGGCAGGGAAGAGATGTCGGCGATGCCCATTGATCGCAGGTCGAGCACGGTTTGCGAAAGTTCGCGGCGGCCTATTTCGGGCGTCTCCTGCGCCGGGCGGCGGTGGAAGTCTTCGGGCGTATAGAGGCGAATCACCGTGCCGGGTGCGGTGCGCGCAGAGCGGCCGGCGCGCTGCGTGGCGGAGGCCTGGCTGATGCGGGCGAGGTTGAGCGCGGGGATGCCCGTCCAGGCCGAGTCAGACGCGATGCGGGCGAGGCCGGAATCGATGACCACCGTGACGCCGTCAATGGTGATGGAGCTTTCGGCAACGTTGGTGGAGAAGATGATCTTGCGTTTGGCTGCGGGCTGGACGGCCTGGTCCTGTTCCTGCGGCGTAAGGTCGCCGTGCAAGGGGAGCAGCAGAAGGTCCTTCTGTGCGGCGATCGAATGGCAGGCACGCATCGCGCGGCGGATTTCTGCAGCGCCAGGCAGAAACACCAGCACGTCGCCTTTCTGATGCAATGCGGCTGGCATCGCGGCGGCTACCTGTTCTTCCAGCGGAGCGTTGGATGGCGGCGTGTAGATGGTCTTGAGATCGAACAAACGGCCTTCGCTGCGCAGCACTGGGCATTGCTCCAGCGCCTGGGCGATGGGCGCGGCGTCGAGTGTGGCGGACATGACGATCAGCTTCAGATCGGGCCGGGAGGTCTGCTGCAAGCGCCGCAACAAGGTCAAGGCGAGGTCGGCATCGAGGTGGCGTTCGTGGAATTCGTCGAGCACCACGATATCGACGCCCTTCAGGTCCGGATCAGACATCAGGCGGCGCGTAAGCACGCCTTCGGTAAGGAATCGCAGGCGGGTCTTGGCCGACGACACCTCCTCGAAGCGAACCTGGTAGCCGACGGTTTCTCCGGGTCGTTCGCCCAGCTCCTCAGCCACGCGGCGGGCGGCCATGCGGGCGGCGATACGACGCGGTTCCAGAACCAAAATGCCGGCCTTGGTCAGAGGCAGCAGAGCGGGCGGAACGCGGGTGGTTTTACCGGCTCCGGGCGGGGCTTCGAGCACCAGGTTGCGGTGGCTTGCGAGGCTTTCCAGAATGGCCGGCAGCAGGTTGTCGATCGGGAGCAAAGGCACTTTCTCTATTGTATTGGGAATGCGGGGGCAACGCGCTAAACTGGTAGCTGTACATGTCTTCTACTTATCCCCCCCTTACGCCGCCCAAGCGGCTCCTGTTAGGACCCGGCCCAAGTCCGGTCGCGCCCCGCGTTTACGAGGCGATGTCGAAGCCGATTGTCGGCCACTTAGACCCGTTTTTCTTTCAAGTGAATCAGGAGATTCACGCCTTGTTGAACTATGTTTGGGGCACCCAGAACACGTTCACAATGGCCATCAGCGGCACCGGCAGCGCCGGCATGGAAACCGCAGTATGCAACTTCGTAGAGCCGGATTCCAAATTCCTGGTTTTCGCAAATGGGTTTTTCAGCGACCGCATCTCCGAGATGGGCAAGCGCCAGGGCGCGACCGTGATCCGCGTGGAAGGCACGTGGGGCGAATCGATTTCACCCGATGCAGCGCGCGAAGCGATCCTGCGCGAGCGCCCGACCGTGGTCGGCTATGTGACCGCTGAAACGTCTACCGGTGCGTGGAATCCAGGCAAAGCGATTTGCGAAGCGGCGCATGAAGTGGGCGCGCTGGTGCTCGCCGATTGTGTGACTTCGCTGGGCACGATGCCGATCAATCTGGACGAGACTGGGATCGACGTGGCGTTCAGCTGCACGCAGAAGGGCTTGAGCTGCCCTCCCGGTTTGTCGCCCATCACGGTTTCGCCGCGCGGTGTGGATTATTTGAAGAGCAAGACCACCGTGAACCGGTCTTGGTATTTCGATTTGAAGCTGCTGCTGGAATACTACGAGGGTTCGCACCGCTATCACCACACTGCTCCCATCAGTATGTTCTACGCGCTGCGGGAAGGCCTGGCGCTGATTCACGAAGAGGGCCTGGAAAACCGTTTCGCACGTCACAAGCGGAATAGCGAAGCGTTCGCCGCTGGCGCCGAAGCTTTGGGTATGCCTATGCTGGTGGCTGCTGAAAACCGGTTGTGGCCTTTGCAGACGCCTCAGATTCCTGCCGGCATTAGCGATGTGGCTATTCGCAAACGCATGATGGATGCGACTGGGATTGAAATCCTGGGCGGCTTCGGTCCACTGGCGGGCAAGATCTTCCGCGTCGGGCTGATGGGCGAGGGCTCGAAGCGAGAAAACGTGCTGCTGGTGTTGGACGCTTTGGAAGTTGCGTTACGGGCCGAAGGTTATGCGCCTCCGGCAAGTGGCGTGGCCGCGGCGGCAGCGCTGCTCTAGAATGCCAGTCGACGTAGGGCAGATTGGTAATCTGCAGCCGATTGTGAATCGGCTCCGGCGTCTAAAAAAGCCGAGTGTCACTCCGCCGCAGAATGCCATTCCAATGTCGCTTACATTGCGTTGATGGTGCGAGCTTCCGATTTGGTGAGCGATTCATTGGTGCATTGCGGTGGAGGGCAATTGGGGTCAGGCAGCCCATTTTCGGCATCCACCTTCGCTAAAGCTATGGCGGACAAGAAAGCGGCCGAAAAAAGGTGTCAGACCCCAAATGCG